>CANQWF010000039.1 GCA_947627485.1 uncultured Clostridia bacterium | reverse complement strand
ACCCGTACGGGAATCGAACCCATGTCTCCGCCGTGAAAGGGCGATGTCTTAACCGCTTGACCAACGGGCCTTATATAAATACTAATAAGAACAAAGTGACGAAGTCGCTCTTTGTTCTCGCCGATTTGAGTTTCCGACTGAAAAGATGAAATCTCAAAGGCAATAGCAATTACAGCATTTTATATACTAGAAAATTCAAAAAATTTTCTAGTATATAAACTAGTATTTATATTGGTGAGCCATCCGCGACTCGAACGCGGGACAACTTGATTAAAAGTCAAGTGCTCTACCACCTGAGCTAATGGCCCATAATACATTAAAACGAATTATTTAAGCAACTGCTCGTTTGACAGTTGCTTAAATATATTACAATATTTTTTAGAAAATGTCAATATTTTTTTTTAATTTTATTAAAGTTTTTGTTACTAATTTTTATGAATTTAGTTTTTCTATTAATTCTTCTACATCAATTCCATGTACTAGGCAAGCTTCTTCTATAGTTTCTGCTTGGGATGCTGGGCATCCTAGACAATGCATACCCGCTTCTAATAATATTTCTGCTTTTTCTGGCGCTATCTCTAATAATTCTCCTATTTTTGTTGTTTTTTCTATCAATTTTGTTACCTCCTAAATTATAATTAACTTTTAGTATTTAGCTGCAGATTGTTTAAATGTGAATATATCTTTTAAATTAAGTAATAAAAAACACAAAATACCAAATACATTTTTAAAAATTTTATCATATTTTTTAAAAAAAGTATAGACAAATTTAAAATAATATATTATTATGGTAAAAAATGTAAGTGAGGTGTATTTATTATTTTAGTTCATTTGTTTTTTATTTCTTTTATTATAAATCTTTTTACGGTTTTTTATTCAATTTATTCTTTATTAGATATAGTTCTATTTCATAAATCTCAAGGATCAATATTAAATATGAAGAAAAAAAGTTTAAATTTATAGGAGGTATTTGTGAAGTTTTTTAAAATTAAATTTTTTATTCTTTTGTTTTCAATATTTATTTCAATATTATTACTAATATTTTTTAGGCCAATTTTAACGGCAAAGCACTTATTATTTCCTTATTCTATACATTCATTTGATATTATTACAGTGTATCCCAAAACTTGGTTTTACATCAAAAAAATATTTTGTTTTAATTTGTTTATTTCAAATTATTTAATAATCAATTCTATTTCTACCTTTTTTAGTTTCAATAAATATACCAATAATTATGAAAGTCCTTTATCATATAGTCCTGAAAATGATAGTAATTTAAATCTATTAATCGGTAACAATCCTGATACTAATCAAAATATATTTATTACTGAAAAAGGTCTATACCAAAACATTTTAGTAACTGGAACGATAGGCTCACGGTAAAACCAGTTCTGTGATGTATCCTTTATTAAATCAATTAATTAAGTATAATTCTCCTAATTTAGGTATGTTAATATTAGATGTAAAAGGAAATTTTTTCAAACAGGTATTAAAGTATTCTCAGTTATATGGCAAATCTTCGGACATAATTGAAATTAGTTTAGATTCTAATGTTAGATATAATCCTCTTGATAAACCAAATCTAAATCCTAGTGTATTAGCAAATAGATTAAAAACTATTTTAGAATTATTCTCTCCTAATAATTCAGAATCTTATTGGCTTGATAAGGTTCAAGATATATTAACTGAGTCTATAAAACTTTGTAGATTATACAATAACGGATATGTTACTTTTACTGAAATTCATAATTTAATTACATATGACGATTACTATAAAACCAAAATAGAACTCCTAAGAAATGTATTTTTATCTGGCCAAATGACTTATGAAGATATTTACAATCTATATTCTTCTTTATCCTTTTTCGAAAATGAATTTATGAACTTAGATGAAAGGACAAAATCAATATTAAAATCTGAAATAAGTAGAATTACTGGTTTGTTTGTTTCTGACTATAATATTTCAAAGACATTTTGCCCCCAAAAACACGAAATTAATTTTAAAAATTTTGATGAAGTCATTAATAATGGGAAAATCGTGGTTCTTAATATGAATATTGCACAATATAAGAATTTATCAAAAATAATAGCCGCTTACTTAAAATTAGATTTTCAGTCACAAGTTTTGTCTCAATTAGCAAGCAATAGTAAAGTTTTAAATCCAACTATATTTATGTGTGATGAATATCATGAATATGCAACTATTTCTGATGCAGATTTTTTTGCTCAAAGTAGAGAGTCTAAATGTATAAATATTATTTCAACTCAAAGTTATTCCTCTATATTAAACACTCTTCAAAATGAATCTTCTGTTAAAGTAATTGTTCAAAATTTAGTTAATAAACTGTGGCTTAGAACAGATGATGTTTATACAATAGAAAGCGCTCAAAAACAAATCGGTAGGGAAGATAAAACCAAAATATCAAAAAACATATCAGAAAATGCAGCCGAAACCAACTATAATTATTTTACAAATTCGCTAGCATCAAGAAAATCAAATTTATCAGAAACTATTTCTACCCAAATTCAAACTGATTACATATATGATACTAATTTTTTTACACAAAATTTAGAAACTTTTACCTGTCTTGCTTTTATATCAAATGGAAATAGAATTTTACCACCTTGTAAAATTAATTTAATTCCCTATTTTAAAAAATCAGAAACCCCAAAAAATAGTAAAAATAATCTAAAAATAATTTAGAAAGGTTGTGAGTACATGAATAAAAAATTTTTATTTTTCATTTTATTTATTATTATATTATCTATAATTTTTATAATTTCATTTTCTAATATAACATTTGCTGCATATCCTAAATTAGTTTCAAAATTAATAAATGGTTTTGAATCTATAAAAGGATGGATTATAAAAATTGCTACGCCTGCTGCTGCAGTTGCTGTTGGCACAGGAGTTTTTATGAGAAAATTTAGTTTTGGTGATGAAGAACGAATTCGTATTGGAAAAAAAATAATTAATGGAAGTCTTTTCTCGTATGCTTTTATTTTAGCTATTGATTTAATACTTGGTGCTATAGAACTATTAGTCTCTTAATATAATGAGGTGTAATTTTGGAAAATTCGCAAGTAAACATCGTTCAAGTAATTACCGAAACTATTAATAATTTATTCTCTAATTTGTTTTCATCTATTGATAATTCTCTTTATTCTATTTTAGACGACTTACTATTCATTGGGCCAAATATATTTAATGATTCCAGTTTAGAAAAAATATTAGGAACTATAAATTCTAACGGTTTAATTTTAATTTGTAATTCTTTATTAATTGGATTTACATTATATTATGCTTGTTTTCTTTTATTATCTAAATTCACTTTTTCTCAAGTACAAAGACCTACTCAATTTGTGTTTAAACTCTTTTTGTGCTCATTATCAATAAACTTTTCTTTATATATAGTAGAACAATTTGTTACATTATTTTCCAACATAAGTTTATCAATTAGAGAAGTGGGTGAAATTGTTTTTAATGAAAATATCTGTCTGCAAACTTTTATTGAAAAATTTAATTCTACTATATATGTTGAAAATACTGAGCTCAATATTTTTTCATTAGATGGCTTAATGAAGAGTTTTGTTTCTATTGGCTTTTTAAACTTATCTATATCATACAGTATAAGATATGTATTAATAAAAGTATTTATAATATTTTCTCCATTTGCTTTTATATCACTTGTTAATTATAATACATCATGGATTTTTAAAAGTTGGTTTAAATTATTTATATCATTACTTTCACTCCAAATATTAGTTAGTTTAATACTGCTAATTTCATTTTCAATAGAATTCAATAACTCTGATATGTTTTCTAAATTCGTATATATTGGTTCTATCTATGCACTAATTAGAGCAAATTCGTTTATGAAAGAATTTATGGGAGGATTATCTACTGATGTAAGTTCAGGTATATCTAGTTTTAGATCAATGCTATCTAAATAAATTGTTGTTTATAGAAATGTTTAATTAGTTCGTAGGAAAGGTTAATAATTATTTGTTTCTCAGTTACGCGATCCAGCTTTCGTTACATGAAACTGTTGTTGCTTTTAGCAACTTACAGTTTCAGTAACGGAATTCGCGTTGGAAACAAATAATTATAACCTTTCCTAAAGAACTTAAAAAAACAAATTGAAATTTATATAACTAATTACAGATAAAGGAGACTTTATAAAATGAAATATACTTTTCCACAAAACTATACATTTAAAAATAAATTATTTGGAATTATAGACTATTCCACATTAGCACTTAATATTATATGGGATGCATTTGTTTTTTGTTTGCTTGACATTTTTATCTCGAATTTATCAATTAAAATATCACTCTTAATTATCTTTTGTTTTCCTCTTCTTTTGTTTAGTCTTATAGGATTTAATCACGAAAACTTTGTATATGTATTAATATATCTTTTTAAATTTATCAAGAATCCTAAAATTTATTTCTATAGTAAGGATAAGTAATGATTTTAATTAAAAATAATGTATTTTTATATTTCTTGGTTGTAATAGTTTAATTAAAATGGTATAATTGGTATACTAAATTTTGGGGGAATTATACTATGAAACTTGAAAATAAAGATAGCTCTATGCTTTTTTCTTATACTGAAATTCCAGATGTTTTTTTTACTGAATATATAAGTGAAGCAAATGGTGATTTTATTAAGGTGTATTTATGCCTTGTTTTCTTAAGTAAATATGAAAAAGATATAAAACTTAACGATTTATCTAAAAAATTAAATATACCTTTGCAAACTATTCAAGTAGCTCTTAGCTATTGGGAAGAAAAAGGTGTTTTAATAAAAAAAGCAAATGGATATATTTTAAATGATTTAAGAGAAATTGAACTGCACAAATTATATTCTCCAAATCTTACTCTATCTAAAGATGATATACAAAAAAATGAAGATAGTCAGTATCGAGCAAAAGCAATTGAGTGTATTAATAACATGTATTTTCAAGGTGTAATGTCTCCTGCTTGGTACAGTGATATTGATTTATGGTTTAAAAAATATGAATTTGATGAGCAAGTAATGATTTCACTTTTTGATTACTGCTTTAATAAATCTGCTCTTCATAAAAACTATGTAAAAACCGTTGCTGAAGCTTGGAGTAAATGTAATGTAAAAACTTATGAGGATTTAGAAGTTTACTCGTCAAAGCAGGAATCTTTAAATAAGATTAAAAAAGATATAGCAAAAAAACTAGGAAGATATTCGCCACTTACTCAATTTGAGGAAGCATATATTGAAAAATGGGTATTAGAATATGGCTATGATTTAAAAGTAATAAATATAGCTCTTAAAAAAACTACATCAAAAGCTAATCCTAGTTTTGATTATTTAGATAAATTAATATCTGATTGGCATGATAGAAATCTAAAAACTGAAACTGATGTAAATAATTTCTTAATAGAAATAAAACAAAAAAAGAAAAATATTAAACAGTTAGAAAAACAAACTAATTATAATAACTATGAACAAAGAAACTATGATAATCTAGATGACTTATATGCTAATAAGAAGGTGAATAGATGAATACTCTAATATTGAATGATTTATTAAAACAATATGAGCAAAAAAGACTAATACATCTACGAGATGCAGAAAATCGAAAAAAAGAATTATATATGTCTAATCCTAAATTAGAAAAATTAGATGAGCAGTTAAGTAATATTTCTATAAATACTGCAAAAGAAATATTAAAAAATAATTCTAAAGAATCTCTAGAAAATTTAAAACAAAGAATTGAATCTTTAAAAAAGGAAAAAGAAAAAATATTAAATTCTATTAATATTCCTAAAGATTATTTATCTGTAAAATATGATTGTTCTATTTGCAAAGATACTGGTTATATTTTTGAAAATGGAAAATCTATAATGTGTAATTGTCTAAAACAAAAACTATATAATTTAGAATATAACCAAAAAAATATAAATAATATTGATAATCAAACATTTAATAATTTTAATGTTAATCTTTTCTCTGATAAAGTCGATGAAAGTAAATATAATTCACCTATATCACCTAGAGAAAATATTATTGATATAAAAAAAGCTGCAGAAAATTTTATACTCAATTTTGAGAATAGTGATACTAAAAATTTAATTTTTACAGGTGGTACTGGTCTTGGTAAAACTTTTATTTCTAATTGTATTGTTAATGAATTAATAAAACAGGGAAAAACAGTTATGTATCAAACAGCACCAGTAATGCTTGATAATTTAATCTCAGATTTATTTGCTAAACCTGAAAATCAAACTGGAATTTCTAACAGTTTACTAACAGCCAATTTATTAGTAATAGATGACCTAGGTACAGAAACTATGAATAGCATGAAATTTACTGAATTATATAAAATAATAAATACTAGACTTCTAAGCCAAAATAATAACCCATTAAAAACAATTATATCTACTAATTTAGATTTAAAAGGGTTGTTTAATACTTATGATGAACGTCTAGTCTCAAGATTTATTGGTTATTACGATATATATAGATTCTATGGTGATGATATAAGATTAAAAAAATAATATATAAATTATTCTATATTTTTTATACTGATATTATTAAAGACGTAAAATAACAATTTATTATTTTACGTCTTTAAATTTTAATTATTTGTTTAAAACTTCACTGCATCTATGACAGATACTTGGATTTTCTTTGTCTTCTCCTACTGTAGTAGAATATTTCCAACATCTTTCACATTTTTCACCTTCGGCTTGTTCTATTTTTACACCTAATTTTATCTCATCTGCTCTACTATTTTCTTCTACTTCTAGTCCAGATGTTATAAATACGGTTTGTAATAATTCTAAATTTTCTTTTATAAATGTATATAAATTCCCTTCTGCATAAAGTACAACTTTTGCATTTAATGAATGTCCTATTATTTTTTCTGCTCTAGCTTCTTCTAATTTTTTTGAAACGATTTCTTTAATATCAACTATTTTTTCCCATTTTTCTCTTAGATCTTTATTTTCATATTGTTCATTTACAGTTGGATAATTTGTAAGCATTACGCTTTCTACATTCATATCTTCTGTTTTAGGCATATATTTCCAAATTTCTTCAGCTGTAAATGCTGTAAGTGGTGCAAGTATTTTTACTAATGAACTTAATATAATATACATTGTTGTTTGTGCAGCTCTTCTGGCCTTAGAAGCTACTTTTGAACTATATAATCTATCTTTAATTATATCCAAATAAAAACTACTCATATCAGTAACGCAGAAAATGTTAATTGCTTGATATGCCTCATGGAAGTCATATTTATCATAACTTGATGTGCATTTTCTAATTAAATCATTTAATTTCAATAATGCATATTTATCTATTTCTTCTAATTCTTCATATTTTACCATATCTTTATTTGGATCAAAATCTGATATATTTCCTAATATATATCTTGCTGTGTTTCTAATTTTTCTATATACTTCGGTTATTTGTTTTAATATATCTTTAGATAAGCTTACATCTGATTGGTAATCTGATGAAAGGACCCAAAGCCTTAATATGTCTGCCCCATATTCTTTTATAACTTCTTGTGGGCTAATTCCATTTCCTAAACTCTTAGACATTTTTTTGCCTTCTCCATCTACCGTCCATCCGTGTGTTAACACTTGTTTATATGGAGCAATTCCTTTTGTTGCAACTGATGTAAGTAGTGAAGATTGAAACCATCCTCTATATTGGTCTGCACCTTCTAAATAAAGGTCTGCAGGGTAATCTATTCCTCTTTCAACCAATACACTTTGATGTGTTGAACCAGAATCAAACCATACATCCATTATATCTGTTTCTTTTACAAATTCTGTAGAACCACACTTTTCACATTTTGCTCCTTCTTGCATTAATTCTTGTACACTTAAATCCCACCATGCATTTGAGCCTTTTTCTTTAAATATTTCTTTAAGTTTCTCTATAGTTTTATCTGTTACATATTCTTTTCCACACTCTTTACAATAGAAAATTGGAATTGGAACACCCCATGTACGTTGTCTTGATATACACCAATCAACTCTTTCTCTTATCATGTTTGCTATTCGGTCTAGACCCCAACCTGGAATCCATTCTACTTTTTGTGACTCCTCTACTGCCTTTTCTCTAAATTTATCTACACTGCAGAACCATTGCTCTGTTGCTCTAAATATAATAGGATTTTTACATCTCCAGCAATGTGGATATGAGTGATTTAATTTTTGTTTATGCAATAAATATTTATTATCTTCTAACCATTCTATAATTTTGTCATTAGATTCATCATACTTAAGTCCTGCAAAGATTCCAGCACCTTCTGTTTGGAAACCTTTTCCATCAACAGTTACTACTATGTCTAAACCATTTTTTATACCACATAAATAGTCTTCTTTACCATATCCTGGTGCTGTATGAACTGCACCTGTACCAGTTCCTAAATCAACAACAATTGTATCATCACTTCCGAGAACTACTCTTGATTCTCTATCTAGGAATGGATGTTTACAAATAACACCTTCTAATTCAGATCCTGATATTGTTTGAATTGTTTCATATTTTTCTATTCCTGCTTCTTTCATTACGTTATCTACTAATTCTGTAGCAATTATTAATTTTTCATTTTCTGTTTTTACAATTGAATATTCAAATTCTCCACCAATTGTTATTCCAACATTTCCTGGCAATGTCCATGGTGTTGTAGTCCATATTACAAAATATGTATTTTCTTTATCAAATTTATCTTTGCTATCTAACACTTCAAATTTAACATATATAGATGTTGTATCAACATCTTGATATTCAATCTCTGCTTCAGCAAGTGCTGTTTCACAATCTGTACACCAATAAACAGGCTTTAATCCTTTATACATATACCCTTTTTGATACATATCAAAAAATACACCAATCTGTCTTGCTTCAAGTCTTGGATCATATGTAATATATGGATTTTTCCAATCACCTAATACACCGACTCTTTTAAATCCTTCAATTTGTTTTTTTATATAATTTTTTGAAAAATCTAAACATGTATTTCTAAATTCAGACACTGAAATTTTATCTCTATCTAATCCTAATTTTTCAATCGCTTTCTTCTCTGTTGGCATACCATGTGTATCAAATCCAGGTACATATGGAGTATAATATCCCTTTAATGCTTTATATCTTATGATAGTATCTTTTAAAATTTTATTTAAAGCATGGCCAATATGAATTTCACCATTTGCATAAGGAGGTCCATCATGTAATACAAAATGTTCATGTCCTTCATTTTTCTTTAGTATTTTTTCATACAAATCGTTATCAAAAATTTCTTTTTCAATTTCTGGCTCCCTTTCTGGCAAGCTTGCTCTCATTGGAAAATCTGTTTTTGGTAAATTCAGTGTTTTTCCATAGTCCTTTTTTTCTTCACTCATATTTATTCCTCCCTTAAATGTTTTTAAGTTAAATTAGATAGTACTCGCTTTTAACCTTAACTAAAAACCTCGCCCATAACATAGGGCGAGGTTTTTACACGCGGTACCACCTAATTTATATAAATTTTTTAATTTATACATCTCTTTTATCTTTAACGCAGATTTACGACTTAAATTACTTTTATTCACTTAAGCAACTCCAAGGTGATAACAAAATAATCTATTTTCTAATTAAACTTTCACCATTTGTTTAACTCTCTGTTAGTTTTACTATTATTTGCCTTGTCCTTTTCTTTGTTTTTATTTATCTTATTTTACTATGTTAACATTTTTTTATAATTAAATCAATAGTTTTTATAAGTTTATTTATATCTTTTCCATTATTCTTCTACTTCTTTTTCTTCAGGTACTTTTTCTATACTTACAACTTTTCCTTCATTTGTTCTCATTAAAGTAACTCCTTGTGTTGATCTACCAAGTATACTAATATCTGCTGCACTAATTCTTATTATTGTTCCTGTATCTGTAATTAACATTACATCATCTGAATCAACAACTATTCTGATTCCAACAATATCTCCTGTTTTTGGTGTAATTTTATATGTAATTACACCCTTTCCTCCTCTTGTTTGAACTCTATATTCATCTACTTCTGTTCTTTTTCCAAATCCATTTTCTGTTATTGCAAGAAGTGTTGCAGTACTTCCAGAGATTATTGATTCCATTCCTATAACATAATCATCTTTATTTAGTCTTATTCCTATAACTCCTTGAGATGTTCTTCCCATAGGTCTTACGTCTTTTTCATCGAATGTAATTGCAAGTCCTTTTCTTGTAACTAAAACTATATTATCTTCTCCATCTGTTAATCTTACATCTATTAATTCATCTTCATCTTTTAATGTTATAGATAATAAACCTGTTTTTCTTGCAGAATTATATTCAGAAAGTGCAGTCTTCTTTATAATACCATTTTTTGTACAGAACAATAAGTATTTACCTTCTGCAAAGTTTTGAATTGGTATTATAGCTGAAATTTTTTCTCCTGCATCCAAACTTAATAAATTTACAATTGCTGTTCCTCTGGCTGTTCTACCCGCTTCTGGAACTTCATATCCTCTTAATTTATATAGTTTTCCTTTATTACTAAAGAATAAAATTGTATCATGTGTAGAAGCTGTAAATATTTGTTTTACAAAATCTTCTTCTCTTGTAGCAATTCCCGTAATTCCTTTTCCGCCTCTTTTTTGACTTCTATATGTATTAATAGGCATTCTTTTTATATATCCAAAATGTGTTAAAGCAATTACTGTTTGTTCTTCTTTTATTAAGTCTTCTATGTCTATTTCACCTTCTGCTGCAATGATTTTTGTTTTTCTTTCGTCTCCATATTTTTCTTTTATTTCTAATAACTCATCTTTTATTATTCCATAAACTAGAGTCTCACTAGATAAAATTTCTTTTAAATGAGCTATTAATTCCATTAACTGTTTATATTCTTCTTCTATTTTTTCTCTTTGCAGACCTGATAATGTTTTTAATCTCATATCAAGAATTGCTTGTGCTTGTATTTCAGATAGACCAAATCTTTCCATTAACCTTTCTTTTGCATCATCATAGGCTGACCTAATAATATTAATTACTTCATCAATATTGTCTAATGCTATTTTTAATCCTTCCAAAATATGTGCTCTTGCTTCTGCTTTATCAAGTTCAAATTTTGTTCTTCTTAAAACTACTACTTTTCTATGCTCAATATAATGGTCTAAACATTGCCTTAATGTTAGTATTTCAGGTTTTCCATCTACCAATGCAAGCATTATAATTCCAAATGTGTCTTGCATTTGTGTATTTTTATATAATTGATTTAAAACTACTTGTGGATTTGCATCTCTTTTTAATTCTATAACTATTCTTACTTTTTCTTCTCTGTCTGATTCATCTCTTATCGCAGATATTCCTTCTATTCTTTTTTCTTTTACAAGATCTGCAATATGCTCAATTAATTTAGCTTTATTTACTTGATATGGAAGTGAAGAAACTATTATTCTTTGTTTATTTCCACTCATTTCTTCAATTTCAGCTTCTGCTCTTAAAGTTATTTTTCCTCTACCCGTTGTATATGCCTGTTTTATACCTTCTCTACCTAAAATTGTTGCACCCGTTGGAAAGTCTGGCCCTTTTATAACAGACATCAAATCTTCGTTTGAAACTTCATCTTCATCTATTATTTTAATTACACCATCAATTAATTCGCTTAAATTATGTGGTGGTATATTTGTAGCCATACCAACAGCAATTCCAGATGATCCATTTGCGAGTAATGCTGGTATTTTTGCTGGTAATACAACTGGTTCTTGAAGTCTATCATCAAAGTTTGGCATAAAATCTACAGTATCTTTTTCTATATCTGTAAGCATATTTAAAGCTATTTTAGACATTCTTGCTTCTGTATAACGATATGCAGCTGGTGGATCTCCATCTACAGATCCAAAGTTTCCATGTCCATCAATCATCATGTATCTCATAGAAAAATCTTGAG
>CANQWF010000038.1 GCA_947627485.1 uncultured Clostridia bacterium | reverse complement strand
TTTTTCCCATTAACTATACCTCCTTTTTTAGTATACCTTTTTATTCCTAAAAAGTCTACTTTTTGGGGTACAGTTCATTATCACGGGTCGTCGGGGCGCCGACCCCTACAGCGTTTGCAGTAAATTTGTTCTGGTATTCTTTTTTGTATAGGGCATTTCCTTCGATGTGAAACTTTTTGCTCGGAGCAATTTCTCCCATTTTGTAAAGTGGAAATTCAGGACGGTCCCTAGAATTTATCATATAAAATTTATAAATCTAAATTTAAAAACCAAAATGTATTTAAAAAAATATATGTATAAAATGCTGCAAATGTTCCTTGTAAGAGTTTTCCTATTAAATAAGGCTTTATAGAGATTTTTTCTTTTGATGTAATACTTAATATTTGAAGTGCAATAGAAATTCCACCAAAACCAAGTAAAAATGCACAAATAATAATATTTGTTGAAATAGACTTGTTTGGTATATTTGCTATATTACAAACGCCGTTTGTAAGTTCTAGCATACCAGTTAGTATCCCATCAGCATAATTTAAAGGGATTCCAAGTATGTTAAATAAAGGAGATATAAAATTTGTGAGCATATCTAAAACTTTACTATTTTCTAATATAGAAATAATTACCGAGAATAGTACAATAAAACCACCTATTAAAAAAATAGTATTAATTGCACTCATGATAGAATTTGCTATAACTTCACCAAGATTTGATAAAGATACTTTTGTAGGAATATTATTATTTGATTTCTGTAGGAGTGCTGTCCTTTTTTTCCTAGATTTCCACCATCTGAAAAGAAAACCTACAGTAAGACATGCTAAGATATGAGTAATAAAAAGTAAAATTCCTGTATTTGTATCTTTAAACAGACCTATTCCCACAGTACCTATTATAAAAAGAGGACCAGAGTTATTGGTAAAAGCAAGTAACCTTTCTGCTTCTTCATTTGTACAAATTCCCTGAGCTTTAAAATTTGAAACAATCTTTGCTCCCATTGGATAACCACTAACAATACCCATTATAAAAGGAAATGCACCTTCTCCAGGAACATTAAAAATAGGTCTCATAAATTTATTTAATAATTTGCCTAAAATAGAAATAACATTTGTATAACCTAAAAGTTCTGTTGCAATAAAAAAAGGTAGTAAAGAAGGAACAACAGAATTTGCCCATAATGCTAATCCATTTTTAGCAGACGAAAGATTTGCATTTGAAAATATTAATAAAAACAACGTAAATAAACAAATACAAGTGGGAATAAATAGTTTCTTTATTTTAAATACCATTATTTTCATATTATACATATGCACACCTCTAAAACATATATATTAAATATATAAAAAATATATGTTAATTAATCACACAAACTAACAAAAAATGTTAATAGTGGACAAAATATAAAAATAATGTTATATTATGAATGTATTTAGAAAGGGTTAAAAATGGAAAATAAGTATAATAAAGCAAAAGATATATTAAAAAGATATAAACAAGAGCATATTTTAAAATATTTGGATAATTTAGATGAAGAAAGAAAAAAACAATTAATTAGCCAAATTTTAAAAATTGATTTTGAAGAATTAAAAGAATTATATGAAAAAACTTTTGATAATTTATATGTAGATTTGGAAGAATTAGAGCCAATTTCAGGAGTTAATCCAGACAGATTAAGTAAGGAAGAACTAGAAAAATATGAAAAAATCGGTACAGAAATTATAAAAAATAATAAATTTGCTGTATGCACAATGGCAGGAGGTCAAGGTACTAGACTTCGGATATCCAGGTGCTAAAGGTACATATAAAATTAAGTTTGAAAATGGAGAGAAGTATTTATTTGAAATTATAGTTGATTCTTTAAAAAGAGCAAAAGAAAAATATAATGTAACTATACCTTGGTATATAATGACTAGCAACGAAAATCATAAAGAGACAGTTGCATTTTTAGAAAAAAATAATTATTTTGGTTATCCAAAGAATTATATTTATATATTTGAACAAGGAAAGCTACCATTATTAAATGAGCAAGGAAAATTGCTAATAGGAAAAGATGGATTAATAAAAGAAGCGTCAAATGGTAATGGTGGAATATTTAATTCTATGCTAAAAGAAGGCGTAATTGCTGATATGGAAAAAAGAGGTATAGAATGGGTGTTTATAGGAGCCGTAGACAACATATTGCTAAAATCTGTAGATAGTTTATTATTAGGATTAACTATAGAAAAAGGGTATCAAATAGGAACTAGAACTGTATTAAAAAGAAGTCCAGATGAAAGAGTAGGAGTTCTATGCAAACAAAATAATAGGATAAGAGTAATAGAATACACAGAACTTCCAAATGATATAGCAAACATTACATATGATAATGGAGAATTAGTGTTTGGTGAATCTCATATAATGTGTAATTTATTTAATATAGATGCAATAAAAAGGTGTAGTACTAAAGAGTTAGAATACCATATAGCATTTAAAAAGTCTAATTATTTAGACGAAAATGGCAAGTTGATAGAACCAAAAGAAAGAAATGCTTATAAATTTGAAAAGTTTATATTTGATAGTTTTAAGATATTTGATAATATTGCAATACTAAGGGGCAAAAGAGAAGAAGATTTTGCACCTGTAAAAAACAAAATAGGAGAAGATAGTCCAGAAACTGCTAAAAAACTATATGAAAACTATTGGAAAAACAAAAAAGTTATGATATAGTACTAATATACAAAAATTCTTTGAATTTTTGAAGGAGGAAGTTAGTATGAGTAGAAGTAGAGGTAGAAGATATGATGAAGAGCCAAAACTTAATTTAAAAAAAGTTATTGGTGTGATAGTTGCTATAGCAGTAATAATTATGATAATTATATCTATAGTAAATATAATAAAAAATAGTGATAAAAAAGTAGAAGTAAAAAATTATTCATACTATACATGTTATGAAAATGGTAAATTTGGAGTAATAAATAATGATGGACAAACAGTAATAGAACCTACATATGACGAGATGATAATAATACCTAATAGTTCTAAACCTATATTTATATGTACATATGATATTGATGATGCAAATGGAACATATAAAACAAAAGCTATTAATGAAAAAAATGAAGAAATCCTAACAGGTTATGATACGATAGAGGCAGTAGATAATTTTGATTCTAGGCAAAATATTTGGTACGAAGACAATGTGTTAAGAGTAAGTAAAGATGGAAAATATGGAGTTATAGATTTTGACGGGAAAGAAATTTTACAATGTGAATATGATGAGATAACAGCTTTAAAAGGAACTACAGGTAATTTTATAGTAAAAAAAGATAATAAAGTTGGATTGGTAAATGAAAAAGGACAAGTAATTATAAACTCAGAATATAAAAACATACTTTCTTTAAAAGAAGGATATAAAAATGAATATATAATTGTAAATAAAGATAACAAGTATGGTTTAATCAGTACAAGTGGAGAAATTTTAATAGAACCAACATACGAAAAAGTAAAATATTTAGGTAGTTCAAACTTATTTGCAGTACAACAAAACAAAGTATGGAAATTGATGGATACAGAGAAAAATAAAATAATAATAGATAGTGGATATCAAGACATCGTAGATGCTAAATCTAATAATATAATCGTAAAAAAAGACAATAAATTTGGCATCATAACTAAAGCAAATGAAGAAAAAATAAAACCACAATATGAAGATTTACAATATGCATTTTCAATATACTATATTGCTAAAAAAGATGGTAAATATGGAGTAATAAATTTAGAAAATAAAGTTGTAGTCGATTTTGATTACAAAAATATGACATGTATTGAAAATGGAGAACTAATTCAAGCAGATAAAACAGATACAGAAACAGTTGTATTTGACAGTAATTTAGGACAAAAAATTAAAGGAATAGTATCCGAAATTAATACAGAAGATGGATATATTAAAGCTTATGTAGATAATGAATATAAATATTATAACTTTAAATTAGAAGAAAAGAATTCATATGATTTATTAACATCAAACACATTATTTTTAAGTAAAAAAGATGGAAAGTATGGATATGTAGATAAATCTAATAGAGTAGTAGTAGATTATATATATGAAGATGGAACAGAACAAAATTCAAAAGGATACGCGTCAGTAAAAAAAGACGGTGTATGGGGCAGTATAGATAAGGCTGGAGCTATATCTTGTGAGCCATCAGTTAATTTGGATAACAATATTTATATAGATTTTATAGGATTATGGCATTTAAATGATAGTGGATTATATTATGAAAAATAAACTAAGCAAAAGGGGTACAAAAACCCCTTTTGTTGTTAAAACTAATGAGGAGATATATTATGGAATTAAAAGTTAAATATCAATATACATATTTTATAAAACCGTTTTTAATTAAAGAAAATAAATATGAAAAATACTTATTAAGTTTATTAAACAATAAAAATTGCAAATTAAAAATATTTGAAAAAGAAAGAGATTTAAACTTATATTCATATTTTATTCAAAATATTAGAGAATACTTTTTTCCTACATTTTCATTTAGTAGAAAGGATATAAATAATTTAGACAGATTAAACAATAGAATGAAATCAGTAATACTATCTAAATTTCATTGTAATATTTTTCAATATAATTTTGAATCAAATATACAAGGTAAAGTTAGTGATAATCAGGGAATATTTTTTAATATAGATAAAATGGAAATAATTTGTTTTGATACAGGTGAATGTTTTTTAGTTATAAAAACAAATATAGATAATAGCGAAAAATTTTCTGATGTATTAAATTTTAATTATAGATTTAAAGATATTAATTCTGAATTTAGTAAATTAAAGGATTACACAAATATAAAAATACAAACAGATAAATTTGGAAATATGAATGAACTTTCAGAATTTATAGACAGTATTATTGGAGTCAGCAACAATACTTTAGAGTTAAAAGATGTAGACTTGTATAATAAAAGATTTTTTGTCTATACATATTCATGTATTGATCAAGATAATTGGAATATAGAAGATGATTTTAAAGATTTAGAAAGTGATTTTTTAAGATATAGTAATGTACTTCCAAGTAATAATACTTTAGATTTTGTTACAAATGAATATGATAAAACAATACAAATGATAGAACAGTTTAAATATTCTAGATTTGGTTTTACAAAGCAAAGTGCTAGTTTAATGACATCTAGCATGGAAATAAGTAATTATACAAAGTTATTGTTTGATTATGAAAATGAATATTTGTACACATTAATAATTAGTCTTTATCAAAGAATTTATTTAAAAAAGCTAGAGAATCAATTTAAAGATAAAAAGGATACAAATAATATTAGAAATAAATTTACAAAATTTACAAAAGAAATATGGTTAAAAGAAATTACAAATTCAGCAGTTGGAACAATATTTTATAATAAATGGAAGCAGGTTTTTGAACTACAAGAAATATATGATGAACTAAAAAACAAATATGATGTAATTTATAAAGAATTAAATATAGATAGTAGTAAAAATATAAATAAAATAATAGTAATTACACTTGTAATTTCATTATTACTTAATATAGTTAATTTTATTGCTTTGTTAAAATTAAGATAGCTAAAAAAGGGAGGAAAAATGAAAATACTTTGTGGCACAGATATAATAGAAATAAGTAGAATAAAAGAGTCAATAGAAAGGTCGGGAAAGACCTTTTTAAATACAGTATACACACAGGATGAAATAAAGTATTGTGAAAGTAAAAGAAATGCAAAATATTATCACTATGCAGGAAGATTTGCATCAAAAGAAGCTATATTTAAAGCAGTTTCGCCACTTTTAAAAAATAAATTTGATATATCATGGCATAATGCTGAGGTTATTAATGATGAAAATGGTAATCCAAAGGTACATTTTTTAGATATAAAATTTGATAAAATTAAAGATATAGATATTTCAATATCACATTGCAAAGAATATGCTGTGGCTACAGTAGTAGTAATGGTAGAAGGATAGGAGTAAAAATGGAATTTTTTGATTCACATGCACATTATAATGATGAAAAATTTGATCAAGATAGAGAAAGTTTAATACAAAAAATATATGAAGATGAAATTACTAGAATAATAAATGCAGGATATAGCATAGAATCTTCTAAAAAAGCTATAGAAATAGCTAAAAATTATGAGTTTATGAATACTACTGCAGGAATTTCTCCAAATGATATAGATAACTTTAAAAAAGAAAATTTAATAGAAATAGAGAATTTAGCCAAGGATAAAAAAGTTGTTGCAATAGGAGAAATTGGATTAGATTATCATTGGAATACTGAAAACAAAGATTTACAAAAGGAAGTATTTATATCTCAAATAGAAATAGCAAACAAATTGAATCTTCCTATTGTTATTCATACAAGAGAAGCAATTTATGACACACTAGATATATTAAAAAATCAAAAAAAATGTATAAAAAAGGGCATATTTCATTGTTGCCCATTAAATATAGATTTAGTAAGAGAGGGTTTAAAATTAGGATATTATATATCTTTTGCTGGTCCTATAACGTTTAAGAATTCTAAAAATGCAGATGAAATAATAAAAATGGTTCCAATAGATAGGATACTAATAGAGACAGACTCACCATATCTTAGCCCAGAACCGTTAAGAGGAAAGAGAAATGATTCAAGAAATGTAAAATTAATAGCAAAAAAAATTGCTGATGTAAAAAATATAACCTTAGAAGAAGTAGCAACAGAAACTTATAATAATGCCATAAAAATATTTGAACTCTGAGTGAATTTTTGTAAATATATAAGAACAAAGCGGCTAAAAGCCGCTTTGTTCTTGATTAAAAAAACTGTGATTTTTCTATTTATCAAAATCAACTTTAACATTTTTTCTAGCTTCTTCACTTTCTACTTTAAATAATTCTTCTGCTTTAAAACCAAACATTGAAGCTATTATATTAGAAGGGAAAACTTCTAATTTTGTGTTGTACATTGTAACACTGTCATTATAAAATTGTCTTGAGAATGATATTTTATTTTCTGTATTTTGCAATTCTTGTTGTAATTCAGAAAAGTTTTGATTTGCTTTTAAATCTGGATAATTTTCAGAAACTGCCATAATTGTTTTTAAAGCTCCTGAAAGTTGATTATCAAGTTCTGCTTTTTGTGCAACAGAAGAAGCACCAGCCCAAGATGTTCTAAGTTCTGTAACTTTTGTTAAAACCTCTTTTTCATGTTCCATATAACCTTTTACTGTTTCTACTAAATTTGGAATTAAATCAAATCTTCTTTGTAATTGAACATCAATTTGACTCCATGAATTTTTTACTTTTTGTCTTAATCTAACTAAACTATTGTACATACCAATTACTACTACAATAAGTAATAATACGATAATTAATGCTATCCACATAATAAAACCTCCTAATTATTGTATTTTATATTCAAAGTATACCACAGTAAAAATTAAATATCAATAAAATGGATGATAAATTACACAAAATTTGCAGTCATTTTTTATTTTTATAAAAATTGAAAAAACACTTGATATAAGAACAAAAGTTTGATACACTATAAATGCAAATAAGTTTAAGGAGTGTGATTTCATGAAAGAAACTTATATAAATTGCCTTAAAAAATTACGAGAATTTAGAAAATGTTTAAATTCAAAAAATGATATAAAGAGAGGTAAACTATATTTTGCTTGGCTTAAAGATAAAACAGAAAAAATAATAAATGAGAAAGATGAAAACTATATTTATAAAAATATAGTAAAATATACATTACCTGATTATAGAATTGATAAATATAATTATGAAAGACTAAACATTCAGTTAAGAAACATAATTGATAATCATTATATTTGGAAAAACAATAATTATGTATTCAATAATATGGATATTTCTAAAAAAGATACAATGTTATTAGTAAAGAAGATATTACTAAAGAGAGGAAATGTTGTATGGATAGATTTTGGATTTAATATAGGAAATGAATTTGGTGGAATGCATCCAGCAATTATATTAAAGAACTTTGATAGTGAATTATTTGTTTTGCCTATATCCTCTAAAAAGCCTAAAGAATATATAAAATTAGAGCAAGATTATAATGATGAAAAAATAACATTTGAAGAATGTGAAGAAAAGAAAAGTAAAATTACTGAAGTTATACAGATAGATAATATATATAGATTTAAAAATATGACTAGATGGGCAAATATAACAAGAATGAAAAAAGTAAGTATATTAAGACTAAATTTTGATGGTACTATAGGCAAAGTTGATGGTAAATACTTAAATATAATAAATGAAAAAATAGGAACGGAATTTTTTGAATAAAACATTGACTTTATGCGTAAAATATAGTAACATAGTATTATAGAAAGTAATCTAGTAAGATTGCTGTGGGAGGAACGAAAGTTCCAGTTAATTGCTATGGGAGGCAACTAGTTAGAAATAATTAGTTGCCAGTTTTTTGTTGTATAGGAAAAATCAAAGATTTTTCTATACAACAAAAATGCTATAATCGCTATCGCCTTTGAGATTTGCTCCTTATAGTCGCAAACTTTGGATCTGGCGAGAACAAAGGGCGACTACGTCGCTTTGTTCTTGAATAGGAAAAATCGAAGATTTTGACTATTCAAGAAAGCTTCGCAAACATTCCACACAAAATTTTTTCAAAATTTTGGCGGGAGAACAACGGGCGTGGGCTTTAAAATAAATTTAAATAGTCTGACACAAAAGAAAGCCCACTGTTGTTCTTGTATAGGAAACTACTGGAAATTTACTAAAAAATATAATATAAAAATATTGAGTGGTACTTAGAAAACTTTAGAAGCTCTAAGTCATTCAAGTAACCTAGAGTCTTAAATGATTCTAGGTATTTTTATAATAAAATAGTAATAATTTGGTACAAGCAACATATAATAAATAAAGGGATATTAAAGAAAATGTTCCCAAATTTGACAAAACTTTCTAAAAATAGTATAATGTAATAGATTGCTTTAAGGAGGGATTTATGAATAAAGTAAAAAATACATCTATATCTTACAGGAAAGTCATAACAATAAGTGTAGTTTTTATATTAATTTTTAGTATATCCGTAATTGCAGGTAATGTAAAACTTAATAATGTTAAGATTAAATTTTCAAATAACCATGAAATTACAGTATTAACATCAAAGAAAAAAATATCAGAAATATTAGAAGAAAACCATATAATGTTATCATCAGATGAAACTGTAATACCAAGCTTAGAAGAAGAGATAACAAATACTAATACAATTATAATTACAAAAGAAGGAAACGAACCAGTAAAAATAGCTGAAGTATCACAAGAAGAGCTAAACAACGATATAGAAGATATAGCTGAAAACTATTCAAACATAACTGAAGAAATTATAACTGTAGAAGAAGAAATACCATTTGAAACAATCACAAAAGATGTTTCAAAAGGAAGCGATAAAATAAACAGAGTAATACAAGCTGGGCAAAATGGTATTAGAGAAGTAACATATAAAGTTAAATATAAAGATGAAAAAGAAATAGAAAGAATAGAATTATCATCTAAAGTAATTAAAGAACCAGTAAATAAAATTGTTCAAATACAAACAAAAATAACATCAAGAAGTGGAAGAAGAGCTACAAGTGGATCTTCTTTAGTATACCAACAGTATGCAGCAACGGTATGTCGTTCTTATGGTTGGTCAGAAACAGATATAGATTGTTTAATTAGTTTATGGAACAAAGAAAGTGGATGGAATCCATATGCATACAATGCATCATCAGGAGCATATGGTATACCACAAGCATTGCCAGGATCTAAAATGGCATCAAAAGGATCTGATTATAAAACAAATTATCAAACACAAATAAACTGGGGATTAGGTTATATTAGTTCTAGATATGGTAATCCACAAAATGCATGGGGTCATTGGTTATCAACAGGATGGTACTAAAATAAAAAGAACATATAAAAATGATGATAAATAGAGATTAGAAATAATCTCTATTTTTGTTGTATAGGAAAAATCAAAGATTTTTCTATACAACAAAAATGCTATAATCGCTATCACCTTTGAGATTTGCTCCTTATAGTCGCAAACTCAAATCGGCGAGAACAAAGGGCGACTACGTCGCTTTGTTCTTGAATAGGAAAAATCGCAGATTTTCCCTATTCAAGAAAGCTTCGCAAACATTCCACACAAAATTTTATCAAAATTTTGGCGGTAGAACAACGGGCGTGGGCTTTAAAATAAATTTAAATAGTCTGACATAAAAGAAAAGCCCACTGTTGTTCTATAGAAAGCCTACTGTTTAAAAAATTTCCCATTGTAAAAAAACAATATATATGATATAAATAAAATATTAATTATAAAAGGAAGGTTTTAATGGAATCACAAGAGAAAATAAAAAAAGAAAAAGGTACATCTTTTATGAAAAATGTTGCAATGCTAATGATTGCACAGATTCTAATAAAGGTATTAGGTTTTGTATATAGATTAGTAATAATAAATGTAGATGGATTTGGAGATATTGGTAATGGATATTATGATGCAGGTTATACAGTTTATTCACTATTATTAACTATATCATCAATAGGAATCCCTACAGTAATATCAAAATTAGTATCAGAAAGAGTTGCAATAGGTGATCATAAAGGTGCATATAGAATATTTAAAACATCATTGAAAATATTTACATTAATTGGAGCAGTATTTTCAATTGCATTATTTTTTGGAGCAGATTTAGTTGCAAGGAAAATTTTAAATGTACCAGATGTAAAATATGTTTTAATGGTTTTAGCACCTGCTATAATGTTTGTTGCGTCTTCTTCTGTTATAAGAGGGTATTTTGCAGGACTTGGTAGCCAAAAGGCAACAAGTGTATCTCAGACGTTAGAACAATTTTTTAATTGTACACTTACAATAACATTTGTATATGCTTTAGTAGGTAAAGACCCTGCAATAATGGCTGCAGGAGGTAACGTATCAACAACACTTGCAATATTAATTTCTTTTACATATTTATATATCTTTTATAAAAGAAGAAAAAAAGGTATTATGATAGACTGTGAAAATCAAACAGTTCCACAAGAAGATAAAACAGCATGGAATCTTATAAAAACAATATTTGCTATATCAATACCAATGACAATAGGTTCTCTAATTTCAGTTGTTAATAATATGATAGATACAGTCACAATAAGTAATTGTATACAAACAGCTTTTTCTGGAATTTTAGCAACTAAAGAAGAATTGGAAGCAAAAGCAATGGAATTATCAGGATTATTATCAAAAGTAGTTACAATAATACATCTTCCACTTGCAATTACAGGAGCATTTTGTACAGCATTAGTTCCAGCAATTTCATCAGCAATATCTGTTAAGGATTATAAAACAGTAAATAAAAGATTAACTTTTTCATTTTTTGCATCATTATTAATAATAATGCCATGTACAACAGGATTAATTGCACTTGCTAAGCCTATATTACAATTAATTTATCCTCAAGCATCAAATGGAGCAAATATATTGATATTAAGCACAATTACTATGATATTTGTATCTATAAATTATGTTGTTGAAGGTGGATTATATGGATTCGGAAAAGTTCATATTCCAGCAATTGCTTTAGGAATAGGTGCAGTAGTAAAACTTGTAATGAATATATTATTAATTAGCAATCCATATATAAATATACTAGGAGCAGTAATTAGTTCTATTGTATGTCAAGTTATATTATTTGCAATTTGTATGTACTATTTAAATAAAGAGATAAAATTACAGATAAACTTTAAAAACCATATTTTTAAACCAGTTATTGCATCTGCAATAATGGGAGTAATAGTTTATTTAATATATAAAATATTAATAACAATAATGAGTAATTCGATATCAACAATTATATCAATACTAATTGGAGTTATTTCATATGTAGTATTAGTATTATTAATGAAAATGCTAAGCAAAGAAGATATATATATGATACCATTTGGAACAAAAATATATAATGTTTTAGTAAAATTAAAAATATATAAAGAAAAATAAATTGTTGTTTGTAATATTGAATTTATTTAGGTATTTCTCTTGGAAACGGGTCGCCGAAGGCGGCGACCCCTACAAATATTAAC
>CANQWF010000037.1 GCA_947627485.1 uncultured Clostridia bacterium | reverse complement strand
AGTTTTAATACTACCAGATACTTATTTGGAGCTCCAATACCAGTAGGTTTTGCATTTAAAAGACCATGGGAAGGCGGGCATGGAACTCAAAGCCAGCACTATGCAGGCGTGGCATTTGACGCAGGACAACGATTAAGTAATAGTGAAAGAAATAGACTTAGGAATACAGCGATAAGCTCTGGAGTATGGTCTTATGTAGAACCAGCATCACTTACTCCTACATGGGTTCATTTTGATAAGAGGTTTGGAAGACCTGCGTGTGGAACTGCAGGATATTCATTAATTAAACAAGGAAGTGTAAGCACATATGTACTCATTGCTCAAGATGACTTAAACACATTAGGATTTAGAACAGGCGGATTAGATGGGATATTTGGTTCAAGAACAAGAGAAGCAGTAAGAAATTATCAAAGGAGTAGAGGACTTACTGCAGATGGAATTGTAGGATGCAATACTTGGCGTTCGCTTCAAGAAGATGTAGTTGGAACAGGTAGAACAAGTACTACAATAGATTAAAAGGATTTTAGGGAAATCCCCAAAATCCTTTTATAATAAAATTAAATTGTATAATAGTGGAGCAACTTAATCACATGGATATTAAAATTCTTAGTCTTGTTGATGTTCAGTTCTCTTATTCTTAACAACTTTACTTTCAAATTCTTCCCAAGATTTACTAAATTCATGATTAGAAAAGGCTTCTTTTAATCCATTTACCTGTTTTAATTTTATAATTTCATCTAATTCCATACCAAGATGAAGAGATATAGTGCTTTCATCCCATCCTGCCTTTGTAAGTTCCATTACAATTTTAGACATATCTAATATTTGGTGTGTACCTCTTGCTCTATTATGGCGTATTGTACTTGCAATACGGTCATCTAAATTTTTATTAATAGTAACAATTGGTATTTGTTTTAAATGAAAGTATTCTTTTGCACATCTATATCTATGAAATCCATCAACAATTATATATATATCATTTTCTTTATCATAGTATGTAACAATTGGTTGAGTATAACCATCTTCTTCAATTGAGTGTTTTAAAAGTCTCATTTCTGGTGGAGCTACTTTGTTAGGGTTATAGTCATTTGCAACAACTTTATCAATATCAACCATTTTTACATTTAAAACAGGAAAAGTAATTTCTTTATTCATTGATATCACTCCTAATTTTAACGAAATTCTTATATCCATTATCATTATTACAAATAAATCCACATGAATTATAAACGTCTGAATATATATTAGTAACAATACTATCTTTTATTTTTATTCTTTTATTAATATAAGTTAATAATTCAATTAAAAAGTCATTATTAATAGAATATATGTTTTTTATTACATCTGATGAAATAGATACAAAAGCAACAGGACTATTATTGTCTAAGTATATATACCATTCTTTATTATTATCATCATAAATCCTATCATTTGTTTTGTTTTCTACTATTCGCGAACCAAAAAATCTACCCATAATATTATAAAAATCTTTAGATTTGTTATCCATTTTTAGAATCACTTTTTATCACTTCCTCTTTTATAAATTTATTTAAATCAGGATCACTAGTAATAGTATTTGCAGTTAATAAATTATCCCATTTATGTGCTAATTTCCTTAGTTCATTTTCTTCTGTTTTTGTTTGAGCAAATGAAAGTCTTTTAAGATAAAAATCATTTTTTTCAACTGCTCTTGCAATTCTTCTCCATGATATCGCTTTTTTATGATGTTCTAATTTTCTTGGGGCTTCTTCTGGTATTTGGTCAAAGTCTACTGCATATTTTTTTCTGTACCATATCATAAATTTTTTAATTTTCCTATAATAAATCATCATAAGATCTCTATTGTACAGTCCTATACTTTCTAATAAAAATACAGTATATTGTTGCCATGTCATAAAATTCGGTTTAGAACTTTTTAAATCGCCTAAAGCAGAAGTTTTGCAATATATATTTCCAAAATTAACACCATTAACACGATTTAGCACTTTTGCCCATGTTTGATATTCCAATGCTTTAAATTGATTTAGTCCTTTTCTTTGGTCATCACCATATGGTTGACAAATTCTTTGATCTGATAAAGGAACTCCATTTTTATACATTAAATCATATATTTTATTGTATGATAAATCTAATTTACTAATAGCACCCCATATATCTTCTACACTAAAATCATAAATTGGGTAAAAATTATATACATCAAGTATTTGGTTAGAAAACTTTACTCTTGTAGTCCATTTATAGTCTTTGTAGGTTTCTTTATTTTTCTGAAAACTAATTGTCTGAAAACGATTTAAGCTTTCATCAGTTCTAATGCCAATACCACACGCAACTGGTCCTTCATGATTTTTGTTATACCAAGAAGCAAATTGAATAATAAACTCTTCAAACTCTTCCCCTTTTCGGAACCAATCAAACGGGCAATTACTCATATTAATACTATCTTCTGGCATATCTCTAATCCAAAGATCTTTACTTTCTTCATCCCAACAAATCCATTTAGGTTGAAGAATTGATACAGCATTTCTTAAAGCTAAAGGAAGAGCGATGTGATAACAAGTTCTAATTTGAGATAATTTTTTTAACTCATATAAATGATCAATTGTACATTTATATTGCCCTTCTAAATCTATAAATAAAATATCGAATTTTTTATTCATTTTTTTTGCAACAATATTTGCAAGTTGTACCATAACTGAACTATCTTTACCAGCACTAACGCTAAAATATACATTTTCAAAATTATTAAATATAATTTCAAGACGCTCAAAAGCAGCCTCAAGAACATTTTTTTCTAAATAAATTTTAGGCATAAGTAATATTCAGCTCCTTTTCATCTTTATTATATGTTAAACTACAAAATACGTCAAGAAAAAACATTAATTTATAAATTAATGTTTACTATAGGAGTAATATTTTATACATATAAGTAATTTTATTACTTCCAAAAAAGAATAGTAAAACTTGCTAAACTATCTCAAATATGATAAAATTCACAAAAAGGAAAAATAGTTTCTAATAGGTAATTAATAAGCAATTTATAAATTTGACTATTTAATAAAGAAAAGAGGGATTTAATGAAAGTTATATTATTGCAAGATATAAAGAATGTTGGAAAGAAAGACGAAATAATAAATGCAAATGATGGATATGTGAGAAACTTTTTATTTCCAAAAAAATTAGCTATAGAAGCAACAAAAGATAATTTATTAAAATTGCAAGCTAAAAAAGATTCTAGACAACATAAGAAAAATTTAGAGATAGAAGAATTTAAAAAGCAAGCAGATAAAATTAAAGATATAGTTTTAAAAATAAAAGTTAAAGCAGGAGCAAATGGAAAGATATTTGGTGGAGTTACATCTAAAGAAATTTCAGATGAATTAAAAAAGCAATATAAAATAGATATAGATAAGAAAAAAATTATATTAAAAGAAACAATAAAAAATATTGGAAGATTTTCAGTAGATATAAAATTTGGAGATGGAGTATCAGCAGAATTGACGTTAGAAATAAAGTCAGAATAGACTAAATATAATTAATTTATTAAAAAAGGGGAATAAAAATGGATTTAGGAAAAGTACCACCACATGACATCGATGCAGAACAAGCAGTAATAGGAAGTATGCTTACAGATAAAGATGCAGTAGTAGATGCTATTGAAATATTAAAATCAGACGATTTTTACAGACAAGATAATAAAACAATATATGAATCAATTTTAAATTTATATAATAAAGCAGAACCTATAGATATAATTACAGTTAAATCAGAATTAACATCTCTAGGAAAGCTTGAAGCTGTTGGAGGGTTAGAATATTTAGCAACACTTCCAGATAAAGTGCCTACAACTGCAAATGTAGAAAAATACATAAAAATTGTAGAAGAAAAATCTATACTTAGAAGATTAATTAAATCATGTAATGAACTTATAAATTTAGGATACGCTGAAACAGAAGAAGTAGATAATATTATAGATCAAGCGGAAAAACGAATATTTGAAATCGCACAAGGTAAAAATCAAAAAGGATATTCAGCTTTAAAAGATATATTAGTAGAAAGTTTTGCAGAAATAGAAAGGTTATATAATCAAAAACAATCTATAACAGGTATACCAACAGGATTTGCAGATTTAGATTATAAAACAGCAGGACTTCATAATTCAGATTTAATATTAGTTGCAGCAAGACCAGCAATGGGTAAGTCAGCATTTGCATTAAATATAGCAACAAATGCAGCACTTGAAGCTAAGGTTCCAGTTGTAATATTCAATCTAGAAATGTCTAAAAGCCAGCTTGTAAACAGAATGCTCTGCAGTGAAGCGATGGTTGATAGTAATAAAATAAGAACAGGAAAAATTGAGGAAGACGACTGGGTAAAACTTGCAACAGCTCTTCGGACCACTTTCAGAAGCACCAATATATATTGATGATACACCTGGTATAACAGTTACAGAAATAAGAGCAAAATGTAGAAAATTAAAATTAGAAAAAAATATTGGACTTGTAATAATAGATTACCTACAATTAATTCAAGGTAGTGGAAAAAGAAATTCTAGCCGTGAACAAGAAATATCTGAAATAAGTAGATCTTTAAAAGTACTTGCAAAAGAATTAGATGTGCCAGTAATTGCACTATCACAATTATCTAGAGCAGCCGAAGCGAGGGCAGATCATAGACCAATGCTTTCAGATCTTCGTGAATCTGGAGCAATAGAACAGGATGCGGATATAGTAATGTTTTTATATAGAGATGACTATTATAATCCAGATTCAGAAAAGAAAAACATAGCAGAAGTAATTATGGCAAAACATAGATCTGGATCAACAGGAACAGTAGAACTGCTATGGCTTGGAAATTATACAAAATTTGTTAATATAGAAAAATATAGGGAATAATTATTTAGGGTTGCATATGTAGCAGCCCTAAATTAAAATAGGAGAAAATCATGTTAAAGGAACAAGTAATTAATACAATAAAAAAATATAATTTAATAAATGACGGAGATAAAATTGTAATAGGAGTGTCTGGTGGACCAGATTCTATTTGCCTATTACATATACTAAACGAAATAAAAAGCGAATTAAATTTTCAAATTTATGTTGCACATATAAATCATATGATAAGAAAAGAAGCAGATGAGGAAACTGAATATGTGAAAAAGTTTTGCAAAAATTTAGGAATAGAATGTTATATTAAAAGAATAGATGTAGTAGGAATTGCAAATAATCTAAAAAGAGGAACAGAAGAAACAGGAAGACAAATAAGATATGAATTTTTTAATGAGGTTTTAAAGAAAACTAATTCAAATAAAATAGCAACAGCACATAATAATAACGATAAAGTAGAAACTATAATCATGAATATTTTAAGAGGAAGTGGCACATCTGGATTAAAGGGAATAGAACCAATAAGAGATAAAAAATATATAAGACCATTAATAGAAACATCAAGAGAAGAAATAGAAGAATATTGTATAATAAATAACTTAGAGCCTAAAATAGATAAATCTAACAATGAAAATATTTACACAAGAAATAAAATTAGGAATATCGTTATTCCGTATATAAAAAAGGAATTTAATCCAAACATTATAAAAACAATAAATAGGCTATCAGAGGTAGCAAACGAAGAAAATGAATATATTAATAAAATAACAGAACAAACATTTAATGAAATATATGTAGGGACAAATGCGACTTTCTGCCCATCAAAAAACATTAGTAAAGAATTAACTGCAGACATTGTAGAGGCGAGCGATGCTCGCACGCAACAAAAAGAAGGTGGGCAAATTATATTAGACCTAAAAAAATTCAATAATCTAGAGTTAGTAATAAAAAGAAGAGTTATATTATATACTATTAATAGACTATTATCGTCAACTACAGGAATAGAAAAAGTAAATATAGACGAGATTATAAAACTATGTAGCAACAATATTGGTAATAAATATTTAAAACCTATTAAAAACTTAAAGGTTTTAGTAAATAAAGGAAAAATTTTTTTCTGTAGCTGATATTTAACCTTCCGTAAGAAAAACCTTGATACACAAGGGATTCAAAGAAAAAACTTTATAAAAAAGTATTGTATTTAATAAATCTATATGTTATATTTCATATATAAAACTTTATAAATACGTACTTTAATATATGAGAAATACCAAGGGGAAAAGATGTATCCTCTTATAATAAAGGAGATTAAAAAATGAAAAATAGTTTAAAGACATTAGCAATGTGGTTAATTTTAGGTATTATATTTATTGTAGTAATATCATCAATAATGGATAATTCTCAAAATAAAATGAAATATTCAGAATTAATGATTGCAATAGAAAGTGGGAAAGTAAGCAACGTAGAACTTACATCTGATGCTACCAAAGCATATGTTACTTTAAAAGATGACCCAAGAGCAGAGAAAGAAGTAAATATACCAAGTGTAGATAGTTTTATGGATAAAATAAGTAATTATTTGGCAGAAGGTAGTTTTACTTTAGAAGAAAAATCGCAATCAACAATAATTACAATATTAAGCTTACTATCACCATTTGGTATAATAATAATTTTCTTCATATTCTGGTTCTTAATAATGGGAAGTAACCAAGGTGGAGCTGCAAACAAAACTATGTCATTTGGGAAAAGTAGAGCTAGAATGATGGGAACAGCCGATAAAAGTAAAGTTACTTTTGATGATGTAGCTGGTGTAGATGAAGAAAAAGAAGAATTAGAAGAAATAGTAGAATTTTTAAAATCACCTAAGAAATTTACAGACATGGGTGCAAGAATTCCAAAAGGTGTACTATTAGTAGGTCAGCCTGGTACTGGTAAAACATTGCTTGCAAAAGCTGTAGCTGGAGAAGCAGGAGTACCATTCTTTATAATAAGTGGATCAGACTTTGTTGAAATGTTTGTTGGTGTTGGTGCATCAAGAGTAAGAGATTTATTTGAACAAGCAAAAAGAAATGCACCTTGTATAATATTTATAGATGAAATAGATGCAGTTGGACGTCAAAGAGGAGCAGGACTAGGTGGAGGACATGATGAAAGAGAACAAACATTAAACCAATTATTAGTTGAAATGGATGGATTTGGCACAAACGAAGGAGTAATAGTACTTGCTGCAACAAATAGACCGGACGTATTAGACAAAGCATTGCTTCGTCCAGGAAGATTTGATAGACAAATAGTAGTATCAGCACCAGATGTAAAAGCAAGAGAAAAAATATTAGAAGTTCATAGTAGAAAGAAAAGACTAGCAGATGATGTAGACTTAAGAACAATAGCAAAAAATACAGCAGGATTTGCAGGTGCAGATTTAGAGAACGTACTAAATGAAGCAGCACTTCTTGCAGCAAGAAGAAATAAAAAAGAAATAAGTATGGCAGAAATTGAAGATGCAATGATAAAAGTTACAATGGGACCAGAAAAGAAAAGTAGAGTAAGAAGTGAAAAAGAAAATAAATTAGTTGCATTCCACGAAGCTGGTCATGCAGTAGTAAGCAGATTTTTACCTACACAAGATAATGTACATCAAATATCAATAGTGCCACGTGGTATGGCTGGAGGATATACAATGTACAAACCAGACGAAGATAAAAACTTTATGTCTAAATCAGAAATGGAAGAAAACATTGTATCATTATTAGGTGGTAGAGTAGCAGAAAGTTTAGCATTAGATGACATATCAACAGGTGCAAGTAATGATATAGAAAGAGCAACAAAAATAGCAAGAGAAATGGTAACAAAATATGGAATGAGCGAAAGAATAGGAACAATAACATTTGGCTCAGATCAAGGAGAAGTATTCTTGGGAAGAGATTTTGCACAAACTAAAGACTTTAGTGAAGAAACAGCAAACATAATAGACGAAGAAGTAAAAAGAATTATAGACAAAGCATACAATACGGCTAGAGAAATCTTAAGTAATAATATGGATAAACTAACTGCTGTAGCAGAAAGATTATTAGAAAAAGAAAAAATCGATGGAGATGAGTTCGAAGCAATATTTAATTAATTATAGAAAACAAAAAATAGGGAAAATGGGGCCTGGCCCCATTTTCCCTATTTTTTGTTTTCTATAAATTCTTTTAAAATATTTGTAAGTTGTATTTTTTCTGCTGCTTGGACTTTAGCAGATAAACTTTCTGGAGTTTCATTTGGTTCTAATTCAACAATTGTTTGAGATATTATATTTCCTTCATCATATTTATCATTTACAAAATGAACTGTAGGGCCACTAACTTTTTCTTTAGCCTTAACAACAGCAGTATGTACATTCATACCATACATACCTTTGCCACCATACTTAGGAAGAAGTGACGGATGTGTATTAATAATAGTATACTTATTAATTAATCTTTTTCCAATTAATTTTAGGTATCCAACTAAAACTATTAAATCAATATCATAATTTTTAAGAATATTCTCTAATTCTATATCTATTTCTTCTGATGACTTATTTTTTATTATATATGTTGGAATATTACTTTTTTTTGCTCTTTCTAATGCATAAGCATCTTTATTATCAGAAACAACTAAATTTATCTTTGCATCTAACACTCCATTATTAATATTATCTATAACACTTTGAAGAGTAGTTCCATTTCCGTGATGCAAACAAAACTAAATTATACATACCAATACCTCCTAATTTAGATTATAAAAAAATTATAACATTAATAAAAAATAAATTCAATTGGGGAGAGTAAAAGTATCGTAAAGCCACATTTCTTCCTTTCGGGGAATAATATTTGAGAAAATGTTTTAAGCTCAGAAAAGGAAATTTACTCCATTTTTTTTCATTTTGGTATAAATTGTGACAAGAAAATAGTACCAATTTAAAAAAAAGACTGTACTTTTTTGTAAATAAAGCTTATAATAAAAGTATGTTTTTTAAAATGGATGGAGGAAATCATAATGTCTGATAGAATTAAAGAAGAATGTGGAGTGTTTGGAGTATATTCAAAAGAACCGGAGAGATTAGCATATATGACGTGTGTAGGATTATCTGGACTTCAACATAGAGGTGAAGAAAGCTGTGGAATCGCTATAAATACAGATGGAGTGATTACTTATCATAAAGAACAGGGATTAGTATCTGAAGTATTTACAAATGAAGTATTAGACAGTTTGCCAGAGGGAAATATGTCTATAGGTCATGTAAGATATTCAACTACTGGGTCATCAAAAAAAGAGAATGCACAACCAATGGTAATAAGACATAAAAAAGGTAATCTAGCTATAGCTCATAATGGAAATATTACAAATGCAATTGAATTAAAACAAGAATTAGAGGATAATGGAGCAATATTTACTACAACAAATGATACTGAAGTTATTTGTCATATAATAGTAAGAGAAAGATTAAAAGCAAAGTCTGCAGAAGAAGCAATAGCAAATACTATGAAAATATTAAAGGGAGCATATTCATTAGTAATAATGTCACCACAAAAGCTAATAGCATGTAGAGATCCACAAGGATTTAGACCATTATGTATGGGAAGACTTGGAGATGATATTATATTTGCATCTGAAAGTTGTGCACTAGATATATGTGGAGCAGAATTTATAAGGGATGTGAAACCTGGTGAAATAATAGTTGTAAAAGATGGAAAGATAGAATCAATTGATTATGACAGTAAAGAAAAAAAAGGAATGTGTGTATTTGAATACATATATATTTCAAGACCAGATTCAATATTAGAGGGAATGAGCGTTCATCAATTTAGAGAACTTTCTGGTAGATATTTAGCAAGACAAATGCCAGTTGATGCAGATATAGTTGCTGCTGTACCAGATTCAGGAAATGATGCTGCGCTTGGGTATTCAAAAGAATCAAAAATTCCATATGATTTAGTATTTACTAAAAGTAAATATATAGGAAGAACATTTATACAGAATACGCAAAATAAAAGAGAAAAATTAGTAGCTTTAAAATTGAATCCATTAAAAGATACTATAAAAGGAAAGAAAATTGTATTAATTGATGATTCTATTGTTAGAGGAACAACGTTAACTAATATAGTGACTACACTTAGAAAAGCTGGAGCAAAAGAAGTACATTTAAGAATTGCATCACCTGCATTTATAGATATCTGTTATTTTGGAGTTGACATAGACAATAAAGAAAATTTAATTGCAAATGGCAAAACAGTAGAAGAAATAAGACAAATTATAGGAGCAGATACTTTAGAATATCTAAGTATAGATAATTTAAAAGAGATATTAAAGAAATGTAATATGGAAGACTTTTGTATGGGATGTTTTACAGGTAAATATCCTATTGAAGTACCTAAAGAAATTAAAAAAGATAGATTTGAGGATAAAATAAAAAATAAGAGTTAAAACCTCATTAAAAATTGGAGGTAAAATTATGGCATGTAACTGTGGAAATATTAATAATAATGAAAATCTTCAAAATATATTGCAAAATTATACAAAAGATAAGAGTAATTTAATACAAATATTAAATGAAGTGCAAGAAAAATATGGATATATTCCAGAATTTGCTCAAAAAGAGATTTCAGCTTATTTAGATATACCAATGGCTGAAATTTATGGTGTAATTACTTTTTATGCAAGATTTACTTTAAAACCGAAAGGAAAATATAACATAGCTGTTTGTTTAGGAACTGCTTGTTTTGTTAAGGGTTCTGAAAGAATATTAGATAGATTGAAACAAAGATTAGGTATAGATGTTGGACAAACGACTGATGATGGTAAGTTTTCGATAGAAGCAACAAGATGTGTAGGAGCATGTGGATTAGCACCTGTATTTACAGTAAATGGGGAAGTATACGGTAAAGCTACACCAGAGATGATAGACAAAGTTATTGATGAATATATAGATAAGGAGAATTGATATGAAATCTCTAAAAGAAATTAGGCAAATAAGAGAAGATAAAAGGAAAGAATTAGATTTAAGAGTTAACTTAAAAGCAAATACTAGAGAAAAACATATTTTAGTATGTCATGGGACAGGATGTACATCTTCTAAATCACCTAAAATCATTGATACTTTTAGAAGAATAATAAAAGAGAAAAACATTCAAAATGTAAGAGTTATACAAACCGGGTGTTTTGGTTTATGTGCAAAAGGACCAATAGTTATAATTAGACCAGAAGATACATTTTATGCTATGGTTAAACCAGAAGATTGTGAAGAGATAATTAATACACATATTTTAGGAAAGAAAGTAGTTGAAAGATTACTTTGCAAGGATGTAAACGACTTAATAGTTCAAAGATTGGACGAGTTAAATTTTTATAAAAAACAAAAAAGGATAGCATTAAAAAATTGTGGAATAATTGATCCAGAAAACATAGATGAATATATAGCATTTGATGGATATAAGGCGCTTGAAAAAGTTTTATTTGAGATGACACCAGATGAAGTAATAAATGAAATAACAGAATCTGGGCTACGTGGTAGAGGAGGAGCAGGTTTTCCAACAGGTAAAAAATGGTATTTTACTAAAATTGCTGAAGGAAATCAAAAATATGTAGTTTGTAATGCTGATGAAGGAGACCCAGGTGCATTTATGGATAGAAGCATATTAGAAGGAGATCCACATTCAGTAGTTGAGGCCATGATGATAGCTGGATATGCAATAGGAGCTAATAAAGGATATATTTATGTAAGAGCGGAGTATCCAATTGCAGTACATAGATTCAAAACAGCAATAGATCAAGCAAAAGAATACGGAATATTAGGTAACAATATATTTGGAACTGACTTTAGTTTTGATTTGGAAATAAGACTAGGAGCAGGGGCGTTTGTTTGTGGAGAAGAAACAGCTCTTTTGGAATCAATAGAGGGAAAATCAGGAAGACCAAGAATAAAGCCTCCATTTCCAGCAAATGCTGGATTATGGGGAAAACCAACACTAATAAATAATGTAGAGACATATGCAAATATTACAAGAATAATATTAAATGGAGCAAAATGGTATAGCTCAATAGGAACAGAAAAATCTAAAGGAACAAAAGTATTTGCTTTGGGTGGAAATGTTGTAAATGTAGGATTAGTTGAAGTACCAATGGGAACAACACTTAGAGAAATAGTATTTGATATAGGCGGTGGAATACCTAATGGTCACGAATTTAAAG
>CANQWF010000036.1 GCA_947627485.1 uncultured Clostridia bacterium | reverse complement strand
AAATCTCAAAGGCGATAGCGATTATAGCATTTTTGTTGTATAGAAAAATCTTTGATTTTTCCTATACAACAAAAAAAGAAGTTGAATATATTTCAACCTCAATTTCTTAATTTTATTTTATGCTTTCTTTGCAATTTCTGCAATTTCAGTAAATGCCTTCATATCATTTACTGCTAAGTCTGCAAGCATTTTTCTGTTTATTGTAACATTAGCTTTTTTTAGTCCTGCCATCATTTTGCTATATGTTGTTCCATTCATTCTTGCTGCTGCATTAATTCTTGTAATCCATAATTTTCTAAAATCACTTTTTTTGTCTTTTCTTCCAACATATGCATAAGATAATGATTTAAGTACTGCTTGGTTTGCATTTCTAAATCTATAGCTTTTTGCTCCAAAATATCCTTTTGCTTGTTTTAATACTTTTTTATGTTTTTTTCTTGTAATTCTTGCTGTTTTAACTCTTGCCATTTATTTTCCCTCCTTAACCATATGGTAATAATTTTTTAACTCCTGCTTCGCATGTTTTATCTGCATAAGCTTTTGCTCTTCTTGACATTTTTTGTCTCTTTGTTTTTGTTGCTAATCTATGTCTAGAGTTTGCAGATGTTCTTTTTACTTTTCCTTTAGCTGTATAAGAATATCTTTTTGCAGCTGCTTTATTTGTTTTTAATTTTGGCATTTTTGTACCTCCCTTTTATGTTTTAATTTATTTGTTTGGTGCTAGTATTATAAATAAATTTTTTCCCTCTAATATAGGCTTTTTTTCTAAAGTTGCTACTTCAGATAATTCTTCAGAAAATTTATTTAATACTTGTTCACCTAATTTTACATAGTTAAGTTCTCTTCCTCTAAATCGAACTGTTATTTTAACTTTATTTCCATCGTCTAAAAATTTTTTAGCATTTTTAACTTTAAAATTAAAATCATGTTCTTCAATATTTGGTGTAACTCTTATTTCTTTTAATTCAAATGTTTTTTGTTTTTTCTTAGATTCCTTCTCACGTTTAGCTTGCTCAAATTTATATTTCCCATAATCCATTAATTTACACACAGGATTAGTTGGATTTGATGAAACTAAAACTAAATCTAAGTTTTTGTCCATTGCTAAGTTCATCGCATCATGTATAGACATTTTTTCTAATTTATTGCCTTCATTATCGATTACTTGAACTTCTTTAAACCTTATTTGCTCATTTATTAATAGGTCTTGCTTTATCTTATTCACCTCCAGACAAATAAAAACTTGTTCTAAAGAACAAGTTAATCCACACTACTGATATTTATATTACATATTTGTTATTTGCAATTAAATATTAACCTTTTTCCTTATTTGGATAAGGTGAGAAGTGGATGCTTCTTCTTTAACCTTATTTATAATAACTTATTTTTTTAAAAATGTCAAGGTTTTTATTGACTTTTTTTAATTTATATATTAAAATAGTTGGGTACGAATATTTGTAAGGTTATATTTTATCCTATTACCCGGTAGATTAAAAATATATTCTTACATAAATAATTAAAATAAGTTAATAAGGGAGGAACAATTTTACAATGAATAATACAACATATATGGCAAAAAAAAGTGAAATTGAAAGCAAATGGTATATAATTGATGCTAGCCAAAAGCCACTAGGTAGAGTAGCTGCTGAAGCTGCAAAATTATTAAGAGGAAAACACAAACCAACATTTACACCAAATCAAGATACTGGTGATCATGTTATTATTTTAAATTGCAGTGATGTTATTTTAACAGGAAAAAAATTAGATCAAAAAATATATAGACATCATTCAGGATATATTGGAGGAATGAAAGAAGTAAAAGCTAAAGATATGATTGCAAAAAATCCTGAAAAAGCAATGATGCTTGCAATAAAAGGAATGCTTCCACATAATAGATTAGGAAGAAAAATGATTAATAAGGTAAGAATTTATGCAGGATCAGAACATGAAAATCAAGCACAAAAACCTGAAGTTTGGGAGGTAAAGTAATATGGCAACAAAAAAAGAAAAAATAACATTTTATGGAACAGGTAGAAGAAAAAAATCAATAGCTAGAGTTAGAATTGCAAATGGGAATGGAAATATTACAATAAACAATAAACCTTTAGATGAATTTTTAGGAATTGAAACACTAAAAGTTATTGTTAAACAACCATTAATTGCAACAAACTCATTAGATAAATTTGATGTTATTGCAAAAGTAACAGGTGGAGGAATTAGTGGTCAAGCAGGAGCAATAAGACATGGTATAGCAAGAGCTTTAGTAGAAGCAAATCCTGAATACAGACCAGTTCTTAAATCTGCTGGATTCTTAACAAGAGATGCAAGAATGAAAGAACGTAAAAAATACGGACTTAAAAAAGCAAGAAAAGCTCCACAATTCTCGAAAAGATAATATGCTTTTATATAAAAAATATCAAACCTCAGAAGTTTCAATGCTTTTGAGGTTTTTTTATTTATTTTAAAATGTTCGCATATAAAATGCTGTAAACATTGAAAACACCATATTTTAATTTTTGTTTTGTTCGCTTTTAAAATTTATAATATACAAGTAATATGCTAGCCAATATACAAATTATTTTTTCAGAGTTCTATAACAGTTGATAATTCTAATATACGCAAAAAGCTAATTATGCTCCAGAAATATTTAGTGCATAATTAGCTTTTTAATATAGTTTGTTTTTTAGTTTAATTAATTATAACTTATTAACTCTTTTTAGTCTATAGTTTTTAACAATTTACTTTATATTCAATTTTCTTCTGAACTATATACAAGTATTTCTTCCAATTCTTCATCTTCCAATAAAGACCCCTTTATACTACCTGTTGTTACAATATCTACTTCCTTTTTTAATGCTTCTTCTAAAGCAAATTTTACTTCTACAATTTTAAATCCATCTGCTACATCTTCAGTTCTAACTATTATATCTATGTCACTATTTTTCTTTTGCTTATTTTTTACATAAGAACCAAAAACCCATACATACATAAGCTTATATTTCTTAGCTACTGGTTTTATTTTTTCACTTATTTTTTCTAATTCAGACATAAAATCTACCTCTCATTTAAAATTTTTATGCAGAATTCTTTTATTTTTAATATTTCTTTATCTGCTACATTCCATAATATCAATTTATCAATAGTTTCATAATTATGTACTACTATATCTCTCATTCCTGCAATGTTTCTCCATGGTATTTCTGTATATTCATTTCTAAATTCATTTGAGAGCCTTTTTACTAATTCACCTATTTGTGTAACAGGTGTAAGTATAGCATTTTGATATATACTACTTTCTTCAAATTCTTTATAACTATCTCCAAAGTAATTTTTTGTTTGTTCTATTACATTGCAATGTTTTATTATTGCTAATAATATTTTCCTAGTTCTTTCATCTATCATACTTAATTTTTCCTTTCATTATTTTATTGCAAATTAATTTAAAATAATATTTTTTAAACTTACTCATTTTTTATTTATTGTACAATATAGTTTGTTTCTCATTACATTATATCATAAGATTTTATAATGTCTATCTTTATTAAATAATTTTATAATATTTATTATATGAAACTTAATAAATTTATTAATGTGTACTTTATAATACTCTTACAATATAGAACAAAGCGACGTAGTCGCCCTTTGTTCTCGCCGATTTGAGTTTGCGACTATAAGGAGCAAATCTCAAAGGCGATAGCGATTATAGCATTTTTGTTGTATAGAAAAATCTTTGATTTTTCCTATACAACAAAAAATCATTTTTTATTAAAAAATAAACCTTTGTAATTTAGTAAAAGATAGAATTCGCAAATATGAACTTGAGGTGACAAATTGGCACATCAAGTTTTCAAACTCATTTTCATCTAAATATTTTTTATTTTTTCAATTATACACTTATCTTCTATTCTATTAATCCCAAAGCATTTTTTACCTAGATCTTTTATTGATGCCCCGCAATGATACAATTCTTTATTATCAATTATTATAAATCTATCATGAAATTTATTACTTGTACTCATTTTTAGAACCGGATATTGTTTATTAAATTTTTGTATATCTAGTTTCGATATATTAGTTTTATTTGATGTTAGTAATACTACTTCTACATTCTTTCTCTTTTTAGCTAGCATTTTTAAAACACTATCATCTATATAATTGTCTATTATTAATATTTTTTCCTTTGCACTTTTTATTATTTCTATTATTAAGCTATAAGCATCATAAATCTGACCCTTAAAAAATATTTTTTGTGTAAAATTTTCGTCCTTTTGTAATTCATTAAATAGAGCATCAAATTTTTTATCGTATTCTAACATTTTATATTCTACTTTTGTTAATCTCTCAAACATTTGTGAATTTGACGATATAAATTTTCTCATTTCTACAAAAGCATTCATTATATTTATACTAACCTGTATAGCTATTTCATTTTTCAATAGACCAGAAAGCATTCCTATTCCTTGTTCTGTAAATGCATATGGCAAATATCTTCTTCCACCATGGTTATCTTTCTTTAAACTTGAGGTCGCAATTTGCGACCTCAAGTTTTCTGTTTCACTTTCTGTTAATTGAAAGCAAAAACTTTCTGGAAATCTTTTAATATTTCTTTTTACAGTTTCATTTATCTTTTTAGTCTCATAGTGATATAACATTGCCACATCACTATCCAACATTACTTGCTTTCCTCTTATTGTGTATATTAAATTTTTTATATCTTCATTACTTACCACATTTAATTCATTTGGCATATATACACTTCCTTTGTTAAACTATATATAGTTTAAAACATTTGTTTGTGTATGTCAAGTGATTTTTGGTATTTTTTGTAAATAAATGGTTACTATACAGATGATGCAATTTACTAGGAGATAAATTTCACAAATATATACAAAAATCCAAAATTTACATTCTGGATTTTGTATTATATATAATAATTGTAACAAATTAATTTTGGTTCTCCTCTCTAAATACATTATAATTATATATAGGTTTATTATTATTATCTTTTAATAATATATATTTTAAAATTGCATTACATATTTTATTTCCATTATAAAATAACCAAGAATATTTAGGTTCTAAATAAGCCCCATATCGTAATTTTGTTCTGTATGCTGATTGTCCAATATCTATTATTTTAAATCCATTTTCAATTGCATACTGTATAAATACTACCATTATGATATTATATAAATCGTATTTTTCTCTGTCTTCATAATCAAATCCACAAAATTCTCCTATTATTTTTTCTCCATCTTCAGCAAATTGGACAAATGCTTTTGGCTCATTTTCTAATTCAAGAACAATAGTTTTTGAAAAGTTATTTTGGAAGAAATCTAAATTAAGTGTTTCTAAAACATAATCAGCATGATTCATAACTTGTAGATACAAATCGTGCATTTCTTTAGTAAATTCCTTTGGATTTGTTATTATTCTTTTTGATAATAAATTTTGTTTCTTTATAACTTTATTAATATTTTTTCTATAGTTATTTCTCATACTATTTTTATATTCTTCCATTGTATCCCATTTTACATTTAACATACAATTAGGTAATCCTTCTTGTCTTATTCCATTTAATAATTTAAAATCTTCAGATGTGCTAAGTATTAATTTTATTCCTTTTATTTTCTTTAGGCAATCTGCTAGTGCCTTACTGTTTGGTTTTGCTACAATCCCAGGGTCAGCTACTGATGCTGGTAAAAATATAAGTTGTACATTTAGTTTTATTCTTTTAGAAAATTCATATTTAAATGGAAACATAACAAAACATGCTTCTATTTTATCGTTCTCATTATAGACCATATAATACTTTTGATTGCAGTTATTTACTTTTTCAAAAAACTCTAATTTTTCTCGAGACATATAAAAATTATCTATGCAAAATTCATCCCACTCTTTTGGTATATCTTTTGCTTTATCATAAATTTTCATACTAATAACCTTCCTAATATTTTTTATATATTTTATCATTTTTGATACTAATATTCAATATAAATAGAGATAAATAGTGCATACTTAATTATATTATAAATATGTTTATCAAATAATACTCAAAATTTAATTTGTAAATTAAAGTATAAAATCAAAGGTCACAAAATGTGACCTTAAATTTTATATTTTAATATTCATTTATTAATAGTTTTCTGCCTTTATTTCAAAATATGCCTTTGGATGTGCACATACTGGGCAAACTTCTGGAGCTTCTTTTCCAATATGAATATGTCCACAATTTCTACATTTCCAAATTTTATCTCCATCTCTGCTAAATACTAATCCATTTTCTAGGTTTTCTAATAATTTCATGTATCTTTCTTCATGTTCTTTTTCTATTTTTGCTACACCTTCAAATAAGTCTGCTATGTGATCAAATCCTTCTTCTCTTGCTTCTTGTGCAAATTTAGCATACATATCTGTCCATTCAAAATTTTCCCCACTTGCTGCTGCTTTTAAATTTTCTTCTGTTGAAGGAATTCCATCATTTAATAATTTGAACCACATTTTAGCATGTTCTTTTTCGTTATCAGCTGTTTCTTGGAATATTGCAGCAATTTGCTCATATCCATCTTTTTTTGCTTTACTTGCAAAATATGTATATTTATTTCTTGCTTGTGATTCACCTGCAAATGCCTCCATTAAATTTTTTTCTGTTTTTGTTCCTTTTAGATTTGACATCTTAAATACCTCCTAAATTATAATTATTATTATCATTTATTTTATATCATATTATATTTTTTTTATCAAGTATTATTTTATCCATTAATTCATAAATTTTATGTAATAAATATTTTTGAAAAATTTGTAAAAAAATAATGAAAAATCAGTTAAAATAAAATGTTCTGTATAATTTTTTTACAAATGTTTAGAATAATAATTATTAAAAAATGTTTTAATTAAAGCATTTTAAAAAAATAAGAAAGGATTGATATTATGAAAAAATTTAATCAAATAGCTCTATCAATATTTATATTATTATTAGCTATTATTTTTGTTCCTAATTTTAGTAATGCTACTACAAGTACAGTAAGCAGTGATGAAGAATTAAGAAGTGCTATTGAAAAAGCTGTAGATGATGATGTTATTAAGCTTACAACAGACATAGCTCTTATTAAACCAATTGAAATAACCGGTAAAAGAATTACAATTAATGGTAATGGATTTAGTATATCTAAAAATGATAATAACTGGAGTGATAATGGAAGTAATGCTACTTTAATTACATCTGGTATAGATGCAAAAGTTACTTTATCAAATATCACTTTAAAAAATAGTAAAAAATATGGAGCTCAAGCCTACAATGGTGGTTATCTTGTTTTAGATAATGTAACAGCAACTGATAATGGTTATGGTGGAATATTAGTAAATGCAGGTACAGTAGAAATTAAAAAATTATCATTAGGACATAATGGTTTAGAAAATTCTAATAATGGTATAGAAATTGCTAAAGGAAAAGAAATTCCAGATTCAGAACAAAGTAATCAACCAAAATTAATTATGAATGGTGAATTAACATCAACACAAACTGAAAATGTTATTTATCTTGCAAGTAATGATAAATTAACTGAATTTTCAGTAGAAAATACTGATTCTACTAAAGATAATATATATCTAAGTGGTAATAAAGTTATTGTAACAAATGAAAAGAATGAAGTTAAATTTGAAAGTAATGAAAACGATAACGTTCAGCTTGAAGGTGATAACTTTGAAAAAAATATTACAATAACAGTTAATTTAAATGACAAAACTGCAACTGTAACAGTAAAAGAAAATACTGTTCTAACTAAAGAAGATTTAACATCTAAAATTGATTTAGCTTCTTTAGGTTTAAGCAACTATTCTATTACTGACTTCTATACTGATGCAGAGTATAAAACAGAATTTAATTTTGAAAATCCAATAACTACAGATACAACTATATATGCAAAACTTAAATTAAATGCAACACCAGAAAAAGATACAAGTCCTAAAACAGGTTCAGAAGATATTATAGGTATTGCATTATTCACAATGGCACTATCTGCAATAGCTCTAACAGTTCTAAAAGGAAAAGATATATAGTTATTTAATAGATAGTAACTTGCAAATATAAGTTACTATCTATTAATATTATATATTTTATTCTATTACCTCCATTGCATCATTTTGATTTATTCCTTCTAAATTATAATAGCTTGCTGGGACTTCTCCTACTATTACAGTTTCTACTAATAATACTTGATTTACAATTTCATCTTCTATTGTTTTATATTGTGTAACTATACTTACTTTACAAGTCAACTGTAAGTATATTCTATAAACCGTTTGATTTATTCCTTTTGCTTCAAATTCATTTTTTATCTCAGTTAAAATATTTCCTGTTGGTATTACTTTTATATTAATATCTGGTCCACTTCCAGAAAGAAGTTTAATTCCGCTTAAAGCTCCCATAGGTATTTTTATTGTATCTTTTTCCAATTCATCAAAATGCTTTTCTGCTTCTAATGCAATATCAGATGCTATCTTATTTATTACAACAACATCTGTTTTTAAAACTTTATTGCCATCGTTTTCTTCTATACTTACAATATTTTTGTAATCTGTACTATTTAATATTTTATTAGATGCATCATTCATTATATATGTACCTATTTCTCGTGCTTTTTCTATGCATAATCCTTCAAAAATTGGATTTATAGACCTAAATATGCTATAAAATGTAAAGCATGCAATAAGAATTATAATAAAAATGCTAAAAAATTTTTTAGCATTTTTATTATTTGTATAAAATCCATTTATTTTTGGAATTTTTATTCTTTTTCTTGAATATATACTATCCATTTTCTATACCGCTATATCTTTCTTTACAAATTTAGGTATATATAATTGCTGACCTGGATATATTTTGTTTGAATCTTCTATTCCATTTACTCTAGCTATATCATCAATAGTACTTTTAAATTTTTTAGCAATCTTCCATAATGTATCTCCAGGTTTTACGAAATAAATTACCATACTATATATATTATTTTCTCTAGTTTCTTCTAATGAAATTTCATTTATTATATTTAATTTTTCATTTCTATTTATACTTACATTAAATTCTAACTCTATATTTGCATCTATATTACCACTATTTACAATAAAATCATCTCTTTTTACATCTATATCAGAATTTACAGTGCAGTCTTCATCTATTCCATCAGATTCTATTTCGAAGTTGAATGGTATTTGTATATTTCTAGAACTTACACTTGTACTAGCTTCATATAATAGTTCTACAGTCATTTCACCTTCATAGATAACTTTACCATTCTTTATAGTTGTATTTAATATGTTTGGAGTAGTCTTAACATTATATAATCTATTATCACCCATTTCTGGAATGTTAATTTGTTCATTTATATCACATATTCCTTTTACATTTTGTTTTCCAGACATTGTCATTATTTCTTTTTGATTAAAATTCAAATCTGAAGATATACTATATAAATCTTCTATCAAATTTATGTTTTTTGTTTCATACGCAAAACATGAAATTTCTATTTCTGCTTCTATATATATTGAATGCATATCTCCATTATTAGGTTTTATTATTAAATTTTTAATTTGATAATCTACATCACATATTGCATCATCACTGATATTTTCAACATCAATAAATCCCATAACAGGAATTTTTGTGTTTATATTTTTTATTCTGTTATCTTCAGTTAAATATAGTATCGAAACTTCTACATCAGATTTAGCAAGCACTTTATTATAACTTAATTTTACATCTCTATCTACCATTCTAATATTTGCTTTCATTATTTCTGCAAGTTCATCTGCTACATCAATACTTATCGTATCTTTTGCATATACTCTTGTGCTTCCATTTCCAATTAAAGAGTTAACTTTTTTCTCATTATTTAAAACTTGAACATCATCCAAATTACTTACATTAGATATAATTTCTATATTATCATTTGAATAGACTTTCGAAGCTACACTTAAAGTTGATTTAACATTAATTTTTCTACTATTTAAAACTCTGCACTCAATATTTTTTATATTCACACTTTCTTTTGATGTCATTCCTGGCATGCATCCGTCTATATCTATTACTTGTGTAAAATCTAAAACTGTATTTAGGCTTCTTACTGAATTATTTTCATCATCTGCTAAGTATATAATGTATGTATTAATACTTCCGTCAATCCTAATCTTTCCATCCATTATTTCTTTTTTATATACACATGGTATTCCGTCTGCACTAATTATATTTAATACATCTGGTTTTATATCATTTACTATAACATCTCCTTCTACTTCAGTTTCTTTTATATTTTGCCCAACTACTTGATTTATGCATACTTTTTCTTTTTCTGTTTCTAGTAGCATATAAAATCCCTCCTTTAAAGTTTAATAATATATATTATATTAAGATGGACAAAAAAAATTCCTAATTGCTTAGGAATTTTTAAACTTATATATTTTTACTTTTGTAATGGTGGAATTAATGGACAATATCCTTCTCCATCAAATACTGAAACTTCTAAATCTCTTGTAAGTATATCTGTATATCTGTAGCTAACATTAGTATCATGCTCTTCATATTTTACTACAAATATATTTGGATATGTTTCTTTTATTACTGCTTCTTCTTCAAAAGGTTTGTTTCTTCCAAGTGATCCTTTAACAATTATCTTTTGTCCTATTTTTTCTACTATCTCATTTTTTATATTAGAGATATCATTTTTGTAGATCATAAATCTCACTCACCTTTATTCTTTGGATGGTGTTATTATATCACTGACCATGAAAATTGTCAAAAAATTTCTCATATTGTTAAATCTCTGTATTTGTTGTATCTCTAAGGTTCTATTGATTTTTATTGTCTAATATTACAATTGTGTTACATTATTGTTACATTATTGTTACTAACCTATAATTTTACTTTTTCCCCTTGCTCCAACACCACTAACTCCTTTTTCGCCTTCTATTATTTCTCTTGAAATTTCAATACTACTTACAAATTTATATTCTTCAGTCGTCGCTATTTTTTCTGCAACTATTAATGGATCAATAAAGTCTATTAGTATTCTTCCGGGAGATGATGCAAAATCTGCACCAGATGACATTATTCCTTCATAAAAGCTCTGACAAGCTCCTGCAAATATAACTAATTTATCAGAACTCCTTCCCCATTTTCTTGCTTCTCTTACGGTATTCATAAAATGCCCGGGAATTCCTATAATTATATATATTATTATAATTACTACCATTCTTTAGCATTGCATCATGTCCAGTTATGATTAAAATATCAGGGTTATATTTTTTGAGCAATGGTATAACTACTTTTGCTTGTCTATTTTCTGCTATATTTTTAACAATAGCATTAAGCCCAATTTTATTATAATATCTAGCAGATTTTTCGCTATATTTTCTATCTCCATCTAAATGCAAAATTTTGCCTGTATATATTTTTTGTCTTTTTAAATTATCACTTTTCTTAATATTGTTTTTTTTTATTCTATTTTCTAAATTTTTATCTAATAATTTTATACTATTTATAACTTCTTGTTTACTAATTATTTCTAAATCCTCTATTGGACTATCTGCCATAATTCTTATATTTAACCCTTTAAGTATCGCAAATTTTTTATTTAATCTAGTCTTTAAAATATTATCAACAACAAAAAAAACATCTTTTCCATAAGATTTTCTACCTACAATATCTCCTTTTTTAATGTTCATTATTATCACTCCAAAATAATGTGGTAGTATATTTTATGTCGAAAGATGTTGTTTTGTGAATAATATCAAAACCGTCTCGAAAGAATATATAATTATTGCATTATGCTCCTAATTTTTTCTATAATCATATTTAATGCTACAGCATTTTGTCCACCTTCTGGAACAATAATGTCTGCAAACTTTTTGCTAGGTTCTACAAATTCTTCATGCATAGGTTTTACAGTTGTACAGTACTGTGAAATAACTGAATAAAAAGTACGACCCCTTTCTTCAACATCTCGAAGAAGTCTTCTTATAAATCTAATATCCGAATCTGTATCAACAAATATTTTAATATCCATCATATCTCTTAATTCTTTATTTTCAAATATTAAAATACCATCCAAAATTATTACTTTTTTAGGTACAACTTCTACTGTTTCTTTTTCTCTCTTATGTTCAACAAAAGAATATTGAGGTCTATAGATTGTATGTCCTTTTTTTAATTCTTTTAGATGCTCAATTAAAAGATTAGTTTCCATAGAATCTGGGTGATCATAATTTATATTTAATCTTTCTTCAAAAGGAAGATTGGATCTATCTTTATAATAACAATCATGTGAAATCATAGTTATATCTTTATCGAATTCTTTTCTTATATTTTCTGCAAGAGTACTTTTACCAGAACCAGTACCTCCTGCTATACCAATTATAATAGGTTTTAATTCCATTTATGCAACCTCCTACTAACATCTGTTTATATTTTAAAATAATATTCCAATAAATGCAAGAAAAACTGACAAAATAACTAATAAATAGATAAAAAAGTCAAGTTAGAACAACAGTGGGCTTTCTTTTATGTCAGACTATTTAAATTTATTTTAAAGCCCACGCCCGTTGTTCTACCGCCAAAATTTTGATAAAATT
>CANQWF010000035.1 GCA_947627485.1 uncultured Clostridia bacterium | reverse complement strand
ATACCTTAATCTATGAGGAATACCATTGAATAAAGTGTGTCCCTATACATTAAAAAAAGGAGGAAAGAAATATGTGTGAAAACTGTAAGCATAATCTAGAAGGAAAGTATGAGCCAAAAAGCTTTGAAGAAGAAATTTATGAAACTTGGGAGAAAAATGGCTATTTTAAACCAAGTATGGATAAAACAAAGGAGAGTTATTGCATAATGATGCCACCTCCAAATGTAACAGGAAAACTTCACATGGGTCATGCTTTAGATGGAACTCTTCAAGATATACTAATTAGATATAAAAGAATGCAAGGTTTTAATACTTTATGGCTTCCTGGAACAGACCATGCTGCTATTTCAACAGAAGTAAAAATCGTAGATAAGCTTAAAGAAGAAGGAATAACAAAATGGGATTTGGGAAGAGAAAAATTTTTAGAAAGAGCATGGGAATGGACTGAAGAATATGGTGGAACAATTGTAAATCAACAAAAAAAATTAGGTTGCAGTGCAGACTGGACACGCTCAAGATTTACAATGGATGAAGGTTTATCAAAAGCAGTTTTAAAAGTATTTAAAAAGCTATATGATAAAGACCTTATATATAAAGGAAAAAGAATGATAAATTGGTGTCCATGTTGTAATACATCAATTTCAGATGCAGAAGTAGAGTACGAAGAAGAACCTACACATTTATGGCATATTAAATATAAAGTTGTAGGAGAAGATAGATATTTAACAGTTGCAACAACAAGACCAGAAACAATGCTTGGAGACACAGCAGTTGCTGTTCATCCAGATGATGAAAGATATAAAGATTTAGTAGGCAAAAAATGTATACTTCCTATAATGAATAAAGAAATTCCAATAATAGCAGATGAATTTGTAGAAATGGAATTTGGTACTGGATGCGTTAAAATTACACCTGCACATGATCCAAATGATTATCAAGCTGGTCTTACTCACAATTTAGAAATAATTGAAGTATTTGACGAAGATTTCAAAATGAATGATTTAGTTCCAGAATATAAAGGACTAGATATGTATACTGCAAGAGAAAAGATAGTAGATAAATTAAAAGAACTTGGAAATTTAGTGAAAATAGAAGACTATACTCATAATGTTGGTAAACATGATAGATGTAAAACTACAATAGAACCAAAAATATCAGATCAATGGTTTGTTGCAATGAAAGAACTTGCAAAACCTGCAATAGAAGCGGTAAAAAAAGGTGATACAAGATTCGTACCACAAAAATTTGAGAAAACATATTTTAATTGGCTTGAAAATATACAAGATTGGTGCATATCTCGTCAAATATGGTGGGGACATCAAATACCAGCATACTATTGTGATGAGTGCGGAGCCATTAATGTTGATGTAGAAAAGCCAGAAAAATGTGAAAAATGTGGAAGTACAAATCTTACTCAAGATCCAGACACATTAGATACATGGTTTAGTAGTGCTTTATGGCCATTTTCAACACTTGGTTGGCCAGATGATACAGAAGACTTTAAGACTTTTTATCCTACAAATACATTAGTTACAGGTTATGATATTATTTTCTTCTGGGTTGTAAGAATGATGTTTTCTGCATTAGAGCAAACAGGAGAAGTTCCATTTAAAGATGTATTTATTCATGGCATTGTAAGAGATAGCCAAGGAAGAAAAATGTCCAAATCTTTAGGAAATGGAATAGATCCACTAGAGATAATAGAAAAATATTCAGCAGATGCCTTAAGATTTTCTTTGATATCTGGTACGTCAAGCGGAAATGATATGAGATTCATGCCAGAAAAGTTAGAGTCAGCATCAAACTTTGCAAATAAAGTATGGAATGCAGCAAAATTTGTACTTATGAATTTAGAAGATTACGATAATGACAGCAGTAATATAAACCTTATGGTAGAAGATAAATGGATATTATCTAAATTAAATACATTAGTATCAGAAATAAAAGTAAACATGGATAACTATGATTTAGGTGTAGCTTTAGATAAAATTTACGGATTTATCTGGAATGAATTTTGCGATTGGTATATTGAAATTGTAAAACCAAGATTATACAACAAAGCAGGAGAAACTAGAAAAACTGCTCAATATGTATTAAACAAAGTGTTATCAGATTCATTAAAACTTCTGCATCCATTTATGCCATTTGTTACTGAAAAGATATATAAAGAATTATACAATAGTGACGAAAGTATAATGATATCAAAATACCCTGAATATGATAAAAAATTAGAATTTAAAGATGAAGAAGAAAAAGTAGAAGAATTAAAAGAAATAATTACAGGAATAAGAAATGTAAGAGCAACAATGAATGTACACCCATCTAAAAAATCTAAACTAATATTTGTAACTAAAAATTATGAAAAAGTAATAAAAGAATCAGAAGAGTTCCTAAAAAAACTAGGATTTAGTGATGAAATTAAAGTACAAGAAACAAAAGAAAATATTCCACAAAATGCAATAAATGTAGTAGCAAAAGGATTAGAAGTATTTATGCCTTTTGAAGATTTAGTAGACATTAAAGAAGAAATAGAAAGACTAGAAAAAGAAAAGGCAAAAGTATTAATTGAAAAAGAAAAAACAGATAAAATGTTATCAAATCCAGGATTTATTTCAAAAGCACCAGCAAGCAAAGTAGAAGAAGAAAAAGTAAAACAAGCTAAATTCAATGAAATAATTGCATCAATTGATGAAAGAATAAATGGGTTAAAAGAAAAATAATGTTCTAGAAACCTCTTATACTACATACAATTAAGTAGTTATAGGAGGTTTTTATAATGATAAAATTATCTGAGAATTTAAGTGGAAGTGGAAATAATATAATAAAAATTGTAAAAGGAAGTATAATATCGGTAGTTATAACTTTGATAGCATTAGTAATATTTGCAAGCCTTTTGACTTATACTAGTATAGCAGAAAGTACAATTCCAACAGTAACAATAATTATAATAGTAATTAGTATATTAATAGGAAGTAGTGTGTCTATGCGATCAGTAAAGAAAAATGGAATAATTAACGGAATATTAGTTGGATTAATATATATTGGTTTTATATATATTTTATCAAGCGTAATAGAAGGAAATTTTGCATTAAACTTACAATCAATAATAATGATAATTGGAGCAATAATTGCCGGAGCCGTAGGAGGAATAATAGGAGTAAACAGATAAAATGAAACTTCTAGCCCGGGGCAAAATCTCCCATTTTCTCAAAATGAAACTTTTTGCCCGGGGCAATTTCTCCCATTTTCTTAAAATGAAACTTTTAGCTCCGGGCAAAATCTCCCATTCAAAAAAAGGAAGAAAAAGTTTCTTAAAAAAATAGTTGATATTTTTATGCATTTAAGATAAAATATAAACGATTACGAAAGCGGAGGTGTTAGATTGGTAACATTAGAAGACGTAAAGAAAAACCCTGAAGTTCAAGAACTGGTAATAGGAGCACAAAAACAGCTAGATGCTTTAGGTTATACAGAACATTCTGTAAGACATGTAAGTATAGTCTCAAATAGAGCAGGCAATATATTAGAAACTTTGGGCTATGACAAAAATAGGGTTGAACTTGCAAAAATAGCAGGCTATCTCCATGATATTGGTAATGGAGTAAATAGAGTGGATCATGCACACACAGGTGCAATACTTGCTTACAATATTTTAAAAGATATGGGGATGGATATTAAAGATAGAACCGAAATAATGTCAGCAATAGGAAATCATGATGAGCAAACAGGTACGGCTGTTAGCGATATATCTGCTGCATTAATACTTGCGGACAAGTCTGATGTTCATAGAGATAGAGTAGTAAATAAAAATTTAACAAGATTTGAAATACATGATAGAGTTAATTATGCTGTTACAAATGCAGATTTAATTATAAAAAATAAAGAAAAGAAAATTATATTAGATTTAACAATTGATAACCATATTTGTCCAGTATTAGACTATTTTGAAATATTTATGGATAGAACAATGATGAGTAAATATGCAGCAAAATATTTAAAAGTATGGTTTGAGTTAATTATAAATGATACAAAATTATTATAGGAGGAGTAAAAGTGAAACAACAAAAAATAATAACAATAATTGCAGTTATATTATTAGTAGTAATAATTACACTTGCATCTTTTGTGGGAATATATAAAAAACAAGAATATAAAGTTGCAAATGTAGTACCAAATTATATTTTAGGAATGGAATTTACAGGTAGTAGAGTTGTCGATTTAAGTGTTGACACATCTGTAGAATCTACAACTATATATGATAAAGATGGAAATGAAGTTACAGAAAAAGAAGATGGAGTAGAATATACAGAAGAAAATGGATATACAACTGTAGAAAATAAAGTAAATAGTGATGATGTATTAACACAAAACAACTATAATATATCTAAAAATTTATTAAAAGAAAGATTGAAAAAATTAGGAGCACAACAATTTAATATAAAACTAGATAATAATACCGGAAGTATGCAAATAGAAATGACAGAAGATGACAACACAGACAGTATATTATCTAATGCAACACAAAGAGGGATATTTCAATTAACAGATAGTGAAACAAATGAAGTATTGTTAGATAATAGTTATATAAAAAATACTAAGGTAGTATATGGACAAACAGAAAGTGGAAATACAGTATATATGCAAATAAAATTCAATAAAGATGGACAAAAAAAATTAGAAGAAGTAAGTAACACATATGTATCTACAACAACACAAGTAGAAAATGAAGATGGAGAGCTAGAAGATCAAACAGATACAAAAAATGTATCAATTGTATTTGATGGACAAACATATCAAACAACATATTTTGGAGAAACAATCTCAGATGGTACTTTAAATATTGCAATGGGACAAGGTTCGGATAGTTCAACACTACAGAAATATATAAACAATGCTAATCAAATGGCTATTATTTTAAACTCAGGTGTATTACCTATTACTTATAATATTTCACAATACGAGACATCTAGTTTAATATCACAAACAGAATTAAATATTTTAATGTATATTGCAATAGCTGTATTATGTATAATGTTTGTATATTTAATTATAAAATTAAAATTAAAAGGAATACTTGCTATAATATTGCAAATTGGATATATATCATTTTTGTTATTAGCATTAAGATACACAAATATTAAAGTAACATTAGAAGGAGTAGTAGGAATAATAGTATCAATAGTATTAAATTATATATATATTTATTTAGCATTTAAAAATGCAAAAAATAATTTTATTAAAGACACTACAGCAAAATTTGCATTAAAATTAGTACCAATTTATATAATAGCAGTTATCTTCACATTTAATAGTATAGCAAATATATCAAGCTTGGGAATGATATTAGTTTGGGGAATAATAACAATGTATTTATATAATCTAGTATTAACACAAATAACAGTAAAAACAATTGAAAAATAAATAAAGCAGGGCGGATGTAAATATGAAATTATGCCCTAAAACTAAGATACAAAATTCAACAGATTTTGGAGGAGGAGCAGAATATGTTAAAAAATAAAAAAATAATAGCATTATTATCAGTAATATTAGTTATTATACTAGCAGGAGTAGTTATGCTATTTGTAAAAGGTATGAATTACAGCTTAGTATATGGAGATAATACAACTGTAGAATTATATTTAGAAACAGAATTTGAAATGTCAGATGTACAAAATATTATAACAGAAGTGTTTGGAAATGATATAAAAACAAGACAGATTAATAATTTAAATAAAGATATTTTAATAATAACAAAATCAGCTCAAGATGAGCAAATAGATAATTTAATTTCAAAGATTAATGAAAAATATGGATTAGAGTTAGAGAAAAATGATTTAATTATAACAAATAGTGCAAAAATAAGCATATTAGATTTAATCGCTCCATACATAATACCAGTAATTATTACTGCAATAATAATTATAGCATATATTGTAATAAGATATAAAAAAATAGGAATACGTAATGTTTTATTGGCTAGTATACTTCCAATAATAATTATACAATTAATTTTATTTAGTATATATGCAATAACAAGATTACCAATTAATGAATATACTATGCCAATTTCGATGTTATTATATATAATTACAGTTATTGTGATAATAGAAAAATTTGAAAAAGATTTACAAAATATAATACAAGAAGAGAAGAAAGAACACAATTAAAATAAATATCATATAATATAACAAGAGAACTCCATTATTATTTTAAATGGAGTTTTTATAATTATATATAGGTGATGATATGAATATAAACAGGATTTTAAAAGGATTAAAAAAATATAGAAACAATGAAGATATTTCTATATTAGAATTAAAAAATATAATAAAGATGAATGATAAGGCTATTTTATTAGATGTTAGAAGCCCGCAAGAATATTCAGAGGGACATCTGGATCGGTGCAATAAATATACCATTATATGAATTAGAAAAATGTTGTGATTGTAAATTAAAGGACAAAGAAACAATAATAATTGCTTATTGTAGAAGCGGAAAAAGAAGTTTAAAAGCAATTAAGATATTGAAAAAAGCAGGATTTAAAAATTTATATAATTTAGAAAATGGATTGGATGGAATTTAAAAATATAGTGGCTAAAACTAGATATATTAAATTAAAATAAAATCTCCAGATTTAAAGTAAAACTGGAGATTTTGTTAAATATAAAACTCAATTTATTTTTACAATATCTGCGAAATTCCTATAATTTGGAATCTAAACCAGATATTTTATTTTTTGTAATAAATCTATTTAAGTTATTAATGTTTACACCACTTGCTATAGAAAGATCTTGTATAGAATTAAAATTATTATTTTCTTCTAAAATAGAATTTAAATTAGCTATATCCATTTTATCTCTAGGCTCACAGTTATAACAAACATCATTATCTGACATAAAAAAACATCCACAACGCATACATTTTTTAAATTCCATAATAAATCCCCCTAACATTTGATTGTAAATATTTTATCATAAAAAATAAAAAAATCAAATAAAAAATAGAAATAAATTATAATTTGTTATATTTTTTAAATTAACAAAAATAAAATAAATTACATATTATATAAAAAATACATATGGAGGTAGAATTATGAATACATTATTAATATTTTTTGCATTTCCAATTGCTGTAATAATAATATCAGCTATATTACAAAAACTATTCAATAATCCACTAGCTGTGGTTGCATTTATATTTGCAATCTTTTTAGTTGTTACTTTTGCCGCATTTGATGAAACATTTTTAATTGCAACACTTGCATATACAATACTTGCTTTTATAACAGCTATTTTAGTAAGACTATTTTGTAGAACAAGCCAAAACAACTGTATATGTGAAGCATTATCTGATATATTGAATAGTAATAATGGTAATAATACTGATAATAATGATAATTTAAGTAATATAAACAATACACTAAACGAAATACTAAATAACATTAATAACTCAAACAATACAAATTCTAATAATGGAAATAATAATTCATGCGGATGTAGATATGCTAGATACAGAAGATTTTAATAAATTGTTGTTTGTGAGAGGAAAATTCTAGGGACTGTACCTAAAAATCACTAATTTCGGGGATTTTTGGGACTGTCCTGAATTTTTCGAACACGGAACAAACAACAATTTATTTTAATATTGAAACCTAAATATAAAATGTGATATAGTAATTGCAAAGGAGAACAAAGATATGTCAAAAAAAGTTATAGCAATTTTTGGAGGTTCGTTTAATCCCCCAATTAATTCACATATTTTATTTGCAAAAGAAATATTAAAAAAATGTAAAAAAATAGAAAAAATAATTTTCACACCAGTAAGTACAAAATATCAAAAGTTAGATTTAGTAGATGATGAACATAGATATAATATGCTTAAATTAATATGTGAAAAGCAGGACAAGCTAGAGGTATCTGATATTGAATTAAAGCATGATAAACAATTATATACAATCGAAACATTGGATTTATTTAAAAAACAATATGGATTGGAATATGAAATATGGTTTATTATGGGTACAGACAATTTAAAAGAATTAGAAACATGGCATGAGCCAGAAAGATTATTAAGAGATTACAAAATTGTTGTTTTAGAGAGAGATAACGATAAACTTGAAGATATAATAAAAAAATATGATATTTTATTTAGAAACAAAGAATCTTTAATTAAAATTGAAGGAATAAATAAAATAAATTTAAGTTCAACCATGATTAGAGATAAGTTAAAAAATGGAGAGAGCGTAGACGAGTATGTGCCAAATGAAGTTTTAGAATATATTAAATACAATAAATTATATAAAACATAAATAAGTTGTTAGTAAGGAAATAAACTCATAGGATACAAAATGTGAAATGGTTATAGTTGGAGTGGAACTAATATACAGTAACAGGATGTTTAATAATGGAGGAGCAAGTAGTGAAATATAATTAAATTAAATACAGAAAACATATTACAAAAGCATTACAAATATATGACAAAAAGCAAAAAAGGATAGACATGTTGTATTTTATAGAATATACTATGAAATATGGAGAGTGGTATTATGATACACATAAGAAAAACAATTATATTATTTATGCTAGCAATTGTTATAATGTTTAGTAACAATGTATTTGCTACAGATGAATTTAAAGAAACTGAAAAATCGGAACAGTTTAAAAAGTGGGAAAATCTATCTGATGAAGAAAGGCAAAATTCAATACAGCCACAATATCAAACTATAACTTTTAAAGATAGTATTAAACGTTCGAAATATAATTATTTATTAAATGTTAGAGAAACAACTTTATCAAATTATTATTCCTTGAAAGAAGATAATATTGATATAAAAGTAAAGGATCAAAAAAGAACTGGTGCATGTTGGGCATTTTCATTTACAAGTGCACTAGAGACAACATATCAAAAAAAATTAGATATTGATAGAGAGTATTCACCATATCATATCGAATTAAAAACTGCAAAGATGTTTAATAGAAAAATTGATGATGGTGGAAATGCTTTATTAGGGCTTGCATATGCTGTTAGTGGAAATGGACCAGTTTTAGAAGAGAATATGCCAACATCAACTGTATATGATGACTCGAAAAATAGCTATGTTAGTGATGTAGAAAATTTAGATTTAAATAAAACGGTAACAGGAAGAGTTACAGGAAGTAAAATTTTTCCAAACATATATAAAACATATTCGGAGAACAGTATTACTTATACAGATGGCCTAGAAACAACCTATAGTGAGGACCAAGTAAAATCAATAAGAAATTTAATAAAGCAATTTATAAAGGAAAATGGTGCTTTAAGTGCATATTTATATACTGATATAGGAATTGACGAAAATGGAAATTATATTTCAGATTATTATAACCCAGAAACATATGCATATTATTGTGGTGATTCTACAAAAACATCTAATCATGCTGTAACTATTGTAGGGTGGGATGATAATTTTGAAGTTACTAACTTTAAGGAAGGCAAAAGGCCGATTAATAAAGGAGCATATATTGTATTAAATTCATATGGAAGTGAGTTTGGTAAAGAAGGATATATGTATGTTTCTTATGATGATTTTGCAATAGAAAATTCACTAATTGGAATTGAAGATTTAGAAAGTGATATAAACTATGATAAATTATATCAATATGATGAATTAGGTGCAAATTATAATATTGCAACAGGACAAGCAGATTTATATGCAGCTAATATATTTACAAGAGATACATCTAAACAAGATATGGATGAACTTTTAAATGAAGTCGGAATTTATTTAGTACAAACAGAAGGAGTAGAAATTTACTTATCAAAAAATGGAGATTTAACAGATCTTGAGAAAGTAGCAGCACCTGGAGCATTAGAAGCTGGCTATCATGTAGTAAAACTTTCAGCTCCACAAAGATTAAAAAACGAAAAATTTGCAGTAGTTGTAAAATACACAAATACAGAAGGAGCAACTATTCCACTAGAAGCTAATTTATACGAAAGTAATGCTACATTTATTTCTACTAATATCTATTCAACTGCATCTGCTAACGAAGGTGAAAGCAAGTATTCTTTAGATGGCAAAACATGGAATGAAATAAATGATACAAAAGTTGGATATACAGTTACTCTTAAAAATACTAATAACTGTATAAAGGCATATACAACATATCAAGAGAAAGTAAAGCTTGAAAGTATAAGTTTAGATAAAGAAACTCTTCAAATGCAAGTAGGGGATGAAACAAATTTAGTAGTAACATTTAATCCATCTAATACTAGCTACGACGATATAACTTGGACAAGCTCTAACGAAAATGTAGCAAGTATTAGCGAAAAAGGCATAATAAAAGCCCTATCAGAAGGAACAACTACTATAACAGCAACATCAGAATACGAAAATAAGACTGCAACATGTGAACTTACAGTAGTAAAGAAAACAAATACAGATGATGATATTTATAAAAGTGATGAAAAGACTGATAGTACAAATAAGAAAGATGAAATTACATCAAAAGATAAAACTACCACAAAAGATGAAACTATAGCAAAAGATAACCTTCCTAATACAGGAATGAGAATAATGATAATAATAATAACTACTGGAGTAGTATTAATAGGAGTTATATCATTTATGAAATATAAAAAATACTCAGATATAAAATAGTTTTATAATAAAATGAACTAATCTATTGATTAGTTCATTTTTGCAAATTTAAATCGGAGATAAGAAAATGTAGCAAAGCCATTTTTCTTGCTTAATAAGGGGAATCACAGATTTTCCCTATTTTAAGCAAAGCTTCGCAAACATTCCACAAATTAAAATTCAATAAATTTATATACAGCCTCTGCGAATCCACCTGTTTCAACAGAATTACTAGTTGTATATTTTGCAACTTGCTTTAATTCATCATAAGCATTTGCAACAGCCACACCAATACCAGAGTTTTTAACCATATCTAAATCGTTTAAATTATCTCCAATAGCCATAATTTCATCATTATTTATATTTAAGTAATTTTTTAAAATATTCAAAGCAGAATCTTTATTTATATTTTTTGGAGTAATATCTAAGTATTCATATTCTTTATCAATAACCTTATCTTTATATTCACCATATTTTTTAATAGTAGTAACACATATATCTTCTTTCTTAAGTATTTCATCTTTTGTACTAGACAAATCACTTTCAGAAGAAATGACTAATTGGCATACATTTACTTTATTAAATAATAAATATTGCTTAATATCATCTACAACAATTATATTTAAAGATGTATCATAATATTTATCCTCTTGTAATTTATAGTTTCTTAAATCCATAAATTTAAGTTCTTTCTCACTAACGATTTCATTATCTGTATATATATGAATATGCAAATTATGAGCTCGTGCTACATCAATACAAGAATTAACTTCAGAACTAGTTAAAAGTTTTTTATAAATTTCTTCACCAGTCTTTAAATTTATAATTTGATTTCCATTTCCAAAAATTCCATAAGACGCATTAAATTTATTACACATTCCTTTAATGATAGGATATGTTTTTCCAGTGCATATTACAAAATCTATATTTTTATTATTAATATCGTTTATTGCTTTAAAATTATTTTCATAAATGGTATTATCTCTACCGATTATAGTACCATCTAAGTCACTAGCAACTAACTTTATCATTTTTTATTTTCTCCTTTATAGATAACAAATGAATTATTTAATTAATATAATTCAAATATCAATTTAATTATACCATAAATTGGCAGAATAGTAAAGAAAAACATATGAGAGAAAAAATTAAATATGTAGGTTTGTCGAACATATGTCACACTCTTCTGGAACTGTATATGTTTGAAACACCTTCATTTCGCCTAAAAACAATCTAGTAAAAATTATTGATAAAAAAATCGAAATATGTTATTATCAAAATATGATTATCATTAATACAAAAGATGAGGAGGTGAAAAGTGAAAATTTATGGGATAATCCCGAATATATAATAAAAGAGAAAAATATAACAACTTTTCCTGTGTATATAGATACAACTAATAGAAAAAAATATCATTTATCTTTGGAAGATATAGAAAAGGAGTAAAAAATTATGAAAAAATCAAATATAATTTTAATTTGTATAATTGCTTTTGTAGTTATACTTACTATAGTTGCTATAAGCAGTTATAACGGAATAGCATCTAAACATGAGGCAGTTGATAGTAGTTTATCTGATTTAGATGTTATGTTACAAAGAAGAGCTGATTTAGTGCCTAATTTAGTGAGCACTGTAAAAGGATATACTAGCCATGAAACTGAAATAATTAATAAAGTTACTGATGCTAGAACAAAATTAGTAAATGCAAGTAGTATTAAAGAAAAATCAAATGCAAACAATGAATTATCAAATTCACTAAATGAGTTAATGGTAGTAGTAGAAAATTATCCAGATTTAAAGTCTTCTACAAATTTTACACAATTATCTGATGAGCTAGCGGGAACAGAGAATCGTATTGCCGTTGCAAGAAAGGATTATAATAATGCAGTCAAAACTTTCAACACAGCAATTATAAAATTCCCAAGCAATATATTTGCAAATATGTTTGGATTTGAAAAAGCAACTTATTTTGAGGCAGATGAATCAAGTATGGAGGTGCCTAGTGTTAATTTTGAATAAAAAGAGCATTATTTTAAAAGCCTTAGCTATTTCTTTTATATTGTTGATATTACTTAGTTCTAACTGTTTTGCAGTGGTAAAGCCTACAACAGATTTCTATGTTAATGATTATGCGGGTTTGTTAAATGCAGACACAAAATCCTATATAATTAATACAAATAAAAGATTAAACTCGCAAACTGGTGCTCAAATTGTAGTAGTAACAATTCCTAGTTTGGGTAATAGCTCGTTGGAAGATTATGCCACACAGTTATTTAGAAATTTTGGTATAGGAGATAAAACTAAAAATAATGGGGTATTATTATTACTAGCTTTAGAAGAAAGACAATTTAGAGTTGAAGTTGGCTATGGACTAGAAGGAATTTTGCCTGATGGAAAGACTGGAAGAATACAAGATGAATATATCATTCCATATTTAAAGCAAAACAAATGGGATGATGGAATAAAGAATGGTTTTAGTGCTATTTTAGAAGTGGTTGCAAATGAATATAATGTTGATGTAGGTGCTGAAACAGCTATTGCAACAGAATACACTGAAACAAATTATAGTAATTCAAGTGCATTAAATGTATTTGGAATACCATTTATATCTTTAATATTTGGAATAGTATTAGGGCTTTTAGAAAAGAAAGAAATTATAAAAAAGAAACCATTAATTATAACCAGTGTAGTATATTTTATTATAATGACTATAGTATATATTAAAATCCTTAAAGGAACAACTGTATCTAATATAGAATCTGTAAATTTAGGACAATTTTTTGCTATTGGATTCTTTGATATATTTAATCTAATATGGTTTGTTTCTGGATTATCAGCGTTCTCTGGAATAGGAGATGCCTATGGAGGAGATTTCTATGGAGGAGGTTCTTCTGGAGGATTTTCTGGAGGTGGTGGCTCTTCAGGAGGAGGAGGTTCTTCTGGAGGAGGTGGAAGCTCAAGAAGTTTCTAAAAAATATAATATTCAAGAAAGACATCAGTCTTAAATGGCTGGTGTCTATTTGTTGTTTTAAATTATTTGTGTGATTATGAAACTTTTTGCCCGGGGCAATTTCTCCCATTTTATAAAGGAACTTTCTTTGTGCATTCAAACACAATTCAACACAACAATTTATTTGATTAA
>CANQWF010000034.1 GCA_947627485.1 uncultured Clostridia bacterium | reverse complement strand
AGTGTTGAAGTTCATGTTTTACAAGGTGAACGTGAAATGGCAGCATATAACAAAACACTTGGAAGATTCCAATTAACTGGAATACCTGCAGCTCCAAGAGGAATCCCACAAATCGAAGTTACATTCGATATTGATGCAAACGGTATAGTTCATGTATCAGCAAAAGATATGGCAACAGGAAATGAACAAAATGTTTCTATAACAGCAAGTACAAATCTATCTGAAGATGATATACAAAAAGCTGTAAAAGATGCAGAAGCACATGCAAGCGAAGATAAGAAGAAAAAAGAAGAAGTAGAAGTTAGAAATAATGCTGAAAGCTTAGTATATAGTAGCCAAAAAACATTAGATGATTTAGGAGATAAAATAAGTGGTGAAGAAAAAGCTAAAGTTGAAACAGAAATAGAAAATGTAAAGAAAGCATTAGAAACAAATAATGTTGATACAATTAAAGAAGCTACAGAAAAATTAACAACAGTATTTTATCAAATATCTGAGCAATTATATAAACAAACTGCAGCAAATAATAATGGGGCAGACGGTGCAAGTGCAGAAGGACAAAATACAGATGCAGGAACAACAAATAATGACGGAAATGTTTATGATGCAGATTATAAGGTAGAAGACGACGGAGATAACAAGTAAAACAAATGAAAATCAGCATCTTGCACATCTTCTATCAACAATAAAATCCTCAATGTACACATGTACACCTCCGGTTTTATTGTTTCAGAAAATGCACAATCTACTAATTTTGATTTGTTTTAAAATATTAGATTATATTATATGGACGGATGGAGCCCAGTAGATGGAGCCCTATCCGCCCGTAAAACAAAAATGCTATAATCGCTATCGCCTTTGAGATTTGCTCATTTTATTCGCAAACTCAAATCGGCGAGAACAAAGGGCGGTCAAAGACCGCTTTGTTCTTTCAATTTGCCTAGCTATACTTGTTTTTGATTCGTTTTAAAATTAATGTTGCAGAAAATATAAGAAGATTTTTTAATTATATGTGTAATATTTGCATATTATAGATATAATTAAAAATTGAAGGAGAGAAATAAATGGCTAATAAAAGAGATTATTACGAAGTATTAGGTGTAAGCAAAACAGCAACAGATGAAGAACTAAAAAAAGCATATAGAAAACTTGCAAAGAAATATCATCCAGATGCTAATCCAGATAATAAAAAAGAAGCAGAAGAAAAGTTTAAAGAAGTTTCAGAAGCTTATGAAACTTTGTCTGATCCACAAAAAAGAAGGATGTACGATCAATTTGGACCCGACGGACCACAAGGATTTGGCGGAGGAGGACCTGGAGGTGGATATTATTCATATTCTACATCAGGTTTTGATGGCTTCTCAGATTTTGGAGATTTAGGAGATATATTCTCTTCTTTCTTTGGAGGAGGATTTAGTGGAAGAGGAGCTAGACAAAAAGCAGGACCTAAAAAGGGTAGGGACTTAAAATATAGTATGAACATTACTTTTGAAGAATCGTATTTAGGGGTAGAAAAAGAAATTTCAATAAATAGAGAAGAAGAATGTCCAACTTGTCATGGAACAAAAGCAAAACCAGGAACAACAGTAGAAACTTGCAGGGCTTGTAATGGAACAGGTACAATAAAACAAACAGTATCTACAATACTGGGACAAATGCAAACAACTAAAACTTGCCCAAACTGTAATGGAGAGGGAAAAGTAATAAAAGAAAAATGTCCAGATTGCAGAGGCAAAGGAAAAATAAGAAAACCGGTAAAAATAAAAGTGAAAATACCTGCAGGTATATCAGATAATCAAACAGTAGTATTAAGAGGTGAAGGTGAGCCGGGAGAAAAAGGTGGTCCAAAGGGAGATTTATATATTGTAGTAGGTATAAAAAGACATAGCATTTTTTCAAGAAACGGTGATAATGTAGTTTGTGAAATTCCAATTACTTTTACACAGGCAACACTTGGAGCAGACTTAAAAATACCTATGGTAGATGGAAAACAAGAAAATTATAAAATTCCAGAAGGAACACAAACAGGAAGTAAATTTACAATAAGAAATAAAGGATTTAAATCAGTAAATGGAAATTGGAGTGGTGACTTTATTTTTACAGTCGTAGTACAAACTCCAAAAAAACTAACAGCAGAGCAAAGAGATTTACTTAACAAACTTGCAAAAACAATGAATGAACAGCCTCCAGTAAGGAAAAGAGGAATATTTGGATAAAAGAAAAGCCAAAACAATTGAATTAACCAACTGTTTTGGCTTTTTTTTATTGAATAGGAAAAATCGCAGATTTTCCCTATTCAACAAAAATGCTATAATCGCTATTGCCTTTGAGATTTGCTCATTTTATTCGCAAACTTTGGATCTGGCTAGAACAAAGGGCGGTCAAAGACCGCTTTGTTCATTCAAGAAATTTGAATTTACTAATATGTTAAATTATGTTATAATTCACTAGGTAGGAGGAAAATTATGCCAAAGTTTTTTGTTAAAAGTGAACAAATAAAAGATAATAAAATTATTATAATAGGAGAAGATGTAAATCACATAAAAAATGTTTTAAGACTAAATATAGATGATGATATACAAGTGTGTGATTTAGATACATCTGTAAATTATACATGTGGAATATCTAAAATAAGTAATGAAGTAGTAGAATGCATTATATTTAACCAAATAGAATCTAAATCTGAATCAAATATACATATAAATGTTTTTCAGGGGATTCCTAAATCAGATAAAATGGAATTGATAATACAAAAATGTGTAGAACTAGGAATTCATGAAATAACTCCTGTAGAAATGAAAAGATGTATTGTAAAAGTAGATGAAAAAGTAAAAAAGAAAAAGATTGAGAGATGGCAAAAAATTTCGGAAGTAGCTGCAAAGCAATGCGGTAGAGATATAGTACCTAAAATTAATGATGTAACAAATATTAAAAACATTTGTAATTTAATCTCTAAATATGATATAGTATTATTAGCATACGAAAATGAAGAAATTAATACATTAAAAAGTGAGCTGTTAAAATTAAAGAATCAAAGAGAAAAACATTTGAATATCGGAATAATTATAGGACCTGAAGGTGGTATAGAAAAAGAAGAAGTAGAACTTTTAAAGGAAAACGGAGCAAGTGTTATTACACTAGGAAAAAGAATATTAAGAACAGAAACAGTTGCATTTGTTATGACAAGTATAATAATGTATGAACTAGGAGACTTAGGATGAAATTAGAATTAAATAGTGCTTGAAAGGAGTTATTAATGAAAAAAAGTGAAGTAAAAAAGATTGAAAAAGAAATTGATGAAAAAACAAAATTACCTCATGAAGTAAAAGAAAAAATTAAAAAAGATATATTTATTAATATACTAGTTTCATTATTACTAATAACTTATTATATTTTTATAGTGTTAGGAAGTAGACGGTATTATAAAAAATATTAGAGAAATAGATTTAAATATTTTTAGCATGATATTCTTAAGTGTAGCTATAATATTATTTGAGATTGCGTATAGAAAAAAAGATGGTCAAATATGTGTATTTGGTATAGAATCTTTAGTTGTAGCAGTATTTACATTATTTCTACCATACATTATATTTGAATTAAATGAAACACAAAGAAAATACTATTTAATGGCAAGCATATATATTGCTACTTATTATATTTTAAAGTCAATATACATATCTACGAGAACAAAAGCTAAATACATGAATACTATTAGTGATGTAAAAGAAATAGTAAAAAAAGAAAAGAAAAAAGTAAATACAGAAGAAATTGAAAATTTAAAGAATGATAAAATAAATACAAACAATGATGAAGTAAAAAAACAACAAAAGAAAGTTAAAGATAAAAAAGTTTTAGATAAAAACAATAAAAAAACTAATACTATTCCTAAAAAAAGAGAAAAAACTAAAAAAGAAATTATAGAAAAAGAAAGTAAAGAAGAAAATACTGCACCTAAAAAAAGAGGAAGACCTAAAAAAACAGAAACTAAAAATAATGAAGTCGAGCAAAAAGAGAAAGAAACACCTAAGCAAAAAGAAAGACCTAAAAAAACAGAAACCAAAAAGAATGAAGTCGAACAAAAAGAGAAAGAAACACCTAAGCAAAAAGAAAAAACTAAAAAAGCAGAAACTAAAAATAATGAAAGCAAACAAAAAGAGTCAGAAACACCCAAGAAAAGAGGAAGACCTAAAAAAACGGAAAACCAAAACAATGAAACTAAACAAAAAGAAGAAGAAACACCTAAGAAAAGAGGAAGACCAAGAAAGGCGGCGGTTGTTAAAAATGATTAAAAGCATGACTGGATTTGGAAGAGCAATATATGAAAACGATGGAAGAGAATATATAATTGAAATTAAATCAGTTAATAATAGATTTAGTGATATTAATATAAAAATGCCAAGGAGTTTAAATTATTTAGAAGAAAAAATAAAAAAAGAAATATTAAAATCATTATCCAGAGGTAAAATTGATTTATATATAACATTTAATAATAATAGTGACTTAGGAAAGTCAATAACAATAAATACTGAAATTGCAAAAAAATATATAGAAGAATTAAAAAAACTATCAAAAGAATCAGATATTATTGATAATATTAATATAATGGATATTTCGAAACTTCCAGATGTACTAAACATAAAAATAGATGAAGATTCAGAAAAAGTAATAGAAAAAGAATTAATTATTGCATTAGATGAAGCGATAAAAAGCTTTATAGATATGAGGGAAAAAGAAGGAAACAAAATAAAACAGGATTTTGAAGCCAGAATTAATAGAATATCAGAAAAAATTGAACAAATTTCTAATATTTCTACTGGACTTGTAGAAGAATATATAGTAAAATTAGAAGCAAGGATTAAAGAACTATTAAAAACAGATGTTGTAGATCAAGCAAGATTAGCACAAGAAGTAGTTATTTATTCTGATAGATGTTCTGTTGAAGAGGAAATAACAAGACTCAAAAGTCATATATTTCAATTTTTAAATTTAACAACTGAAAAAATAGCAGTTGGTAAAAAATTAGATTTTTTAGTGCAAGAAATGAATAGAGAGACAAATACAATTGGATCAAAGGCAAACAATTTAGAAATAACAAATTTAGTTGTAGATATAAAAACAGAACTAGAGAATATAAGGGAACAAGTTCAGAATATAGAATAAAAATTAATGAAAATCAGAATTCTGCACATTTAATTTATTAAAAATATTTTTGTACACACTTAAATATTTTTAGTTACATAGAATACACATAATACTACTTTTGACTGATTTTAAGATAGGAGGAAAAAATGCAATTAATAAATATAGGATTTGGAAACATTGTTTCTGCCAATAGAGTAATTACAATTGTAAGTCCAGAATCAGCACCAATAAAAAGATTAGTGCAAGAAGCAAAAGATTCTAAAATGGCGGTGGATGCTACTTGTGGTAGAAGAACAAGAGCAGTTATAATAATGGATTCAGGACATGTAATACTTTCAGCTGTACAACCAGAAACAGTTGCATCAAGATTAGATAAAGATATTAATAAAGAAGATGTAGAAGAGTAAAAATATTAAATAAAAAGGAGATTGATAATAATGATAATTAAACCTACTGTTACAGATTTATTAAAAATATATGATAACAGATTTGAATTAGTAATAGTTACTTCAAAAAGAGCAAGACAAATTTCTGCAGGAAATACACCACTTACAAAGGTAGATGAAAAATCATCAGTTACACTTGCTGCAAATGAAATTGCAGAAGGAAAGGTGGTAAAATGCTAGTACTATTATCTGGAGTATCAGGAGCAGGAAAAGACACCATAAAAAAAGAATTATTAAAGCGAATGGATAATGTAACAACAATGCCTTCATATACAGATAGACTACCTAGACCAGGAGAAGTTGATGGACAAATATATAATTTTGTAACTACGGAAGAATTCGAACAAAAAATTAAAGAAGGCGAATTTTACGAGTATTCTGTACACCATGAGCATTATTATGGAACTTCAAAGAAGGTATTAAATGAAAAAATAAAAGATGGAAAAATAATAGTAAAAGATATAGAAGTAAATGGAACAGAAAATCTACTTAAATTATTAAAAGATGATATAAAAATAGTAACAATCTTTTTAAGAGTTCCAAAAGATGAGCTAAGAAGAAGATTAGAAAATAGGGAAGAAAAAGCAAGTATTAAAGAAATAGAATTAAGACTTAACAGATTTGATTATGAAGAATCTAAAATAGGAATGTATGATTATGTTATTAAAAATGATGATTTAGAAAAAACTGTACAAATTATAATGACTATAATAAAAAACGAATATATGTTAAAATAAATTTCCAAAATTGAAATTTTAATAAAATGGGCTTAGAGAAGATATATGATTGAAAAACTCAATTATATTTCTAAGCCCATTTATTTTTGAACTAGAAACTCCATGAAACTTTTTGCTCGGGGCAATTTCTCCCATTTTGTGAAGAAACTTATCTTGTGCGTCCAAACACAATCATTTTAAATTACTGTTAAAATAAAATTAATCCATCTTGTTAATAATCGACATTTTTGATATACTTATATACAAGGTGGAAAAATGATAGCAGAAGTAATAATAAATACAATAGCTAAAGAACTAAATAATACTTATGATTATATAATTCCAGACTCTATTTTAAATGAAATAAAAATGGGGTCTAGAGTTTTTGTGCCATTTGGCAAAACAAAGCAAGAAGAAGGTTTTGTTATTGGTATAAAAGAGTCGTCAGAATTTGCAAATAAAGAAATTATAAAAATAGAAGATAATATTCTTACTGAAGAAAACGTTAAGCTTGCAAAAATTATGGCAAGAAGATATTTTTGTAACATAGCAGACTGTATAAGACTTATGCTTCCACCAGGTAATACAACAAAAAACATTCAAAATAGAGTAAAAGACAAAAAAGCAAACTTTGTATATTTAAAAAAAGATATTCCAGAAATAGAATTTGATATTGAAGAAGGAATAATTAAATCTGAAAAGCAAAAAAGAATACTTACATTTTTATTTGAAAATGAAGGAATACATATTATAGATTTAGAAATATTAACAGATACATCAAGGAGTATAATTAAAACTTTAGAAAAAAATGGATACATAGAGATAATAGAAAAAAAAGTAGAAAGAAATCCGTTTGCTCATAAAGATATAAAAAGAGATAAACCACTTAAGTTAACTAATCAGCAACGAATTGCCTATGATAAAATAAGTAAAAGTGATTATAAAGAATTTCTAATTTATGGTGTAACAGGTTCACGGCAAAACAGAAATATATTTGCAGTTGATACAAAATGTAATAAATAAAAATAAAACAGCAATTTTATTAGTACCAGAAATATCACTTACCCCACAAATGGTAGATAGATTTTTAGCAAGATTCGGCAATTGTATTGCAGTACTTCATAGCAAACTATCTGTAGGAGAAAGATATGATGAGTGGCAAAAAATAAAAGAAAATAAAGCAAAAATTATAATAGGAGCAAGGTCAGCAATATTTGCTCCAGCCGATAATTTGGGAATAATAATAATTGATGAAGAACATGACTTATCATACAAATCAGAAATGTCACCTAGATACAGTGCAAAGGAAATTGCAAGTTATATGGCAAAACAAAATAATATTCCATTAGTGCTAGGTAGTGCAACACCTAGTATAAATACATTTGCAAAGGCTAAAGCAGGAAAACTAGAATTAATAACACTAACAAAAAGAGCAAATCAATCATCTCTTCCAAATGTAAATGTAGTAGATTTAAGGCAAGAACTTGCAAATGGAAATAGGTCAATAATAAGTAATAAACTATACGAGGAAATAGAACGAAACTTAAAGAATAAAGAACAAACAATATTATTTTTAAACAGAAGAGGTTTCTCAACCTTTGTAATGTGTAGAGATTGCGGATATACAGTAAAATGCAGGAGATGTAATATAAGTTTAACATACCATGAATACACAGACACTCTAAAATGTCATTATTGTGGATACGAAATAAAAAATATACATGTGTGTCCTAGTTGCAAAAGTAAAAATATAAGATATTTTGGAACAGGAACAGAAAAGTTGCAAAACGAAATTCAAAAGTTATTTCCAAGTGCAACAACAATAAGAATGGATATAGATACAGTAAATAAGAAAAACTCCCATGAAGAAATATTAAATAAATTTAAAAACGAAAATATTGATATATTAATTGGAACGCAAATGGTAGTAAAAGGACATCATTTTCCAAATGTTACTTTAGTAGGAGTAATTGCAGCAGACAGTAGTTTAAACATTGAGGATTACAGAGCAAATGAAAGAACATTTGATATACTTACACAAGTAGAAGGAAGAGCAGGAAGAGAAAAAGAAGGAAGAGTAGTTGTACAAACATATAATCCAGAAAATTTTGTAATAGAATGTGCAAAGAAACAAAATTACGATGATTTCTATGATACAGAAATAGAACTTAGAAAACAATTGAAATATCCACCATTTTGCGATATAATTATGTTTGGAATAAGTTCTAATAGCAAGGAAGAAGTAGAACAAGCATCAAAAAAAATACACAGTATATTACAGAAAAACTGCAAGAGATATAATGCAAAATTAGATATATATAGACCTGTTGTTGCTCCAATAAGTAAAATAAAGAATAAATATAGATGGAGAATAGTTGCAAAATGTAATTTAAGTAATACAATTGTAAATTTAGTAAATACTACCTTAGAAGAATACTATAAATTAAAATTTAGAAATACAAGAATTATAGCAGATATTAATCCAAATAATATGAATTAAGGGGGGAAAAATATGGCAATTAGAATAATAAGAGAAGAAGGAGACGAAATACTAAAAAAGAAATCAAGAGAAGTAGAAAAAATTGATGAAAAAGTACAAGAACTAATACAGGATATGCTAGAGACAATGCACAAATTAAATGGAGTAGGACTTGCCGCAGTACAAGTAGGTGTTTTAAAAAGAATAGTAGTTATAGATATATACGAAGAAGGAGTAAAGCCATATATATTAATAAATCCAGAAATTATTAAAACAAAAGGAGAGCAAACAGTTGAAGAAGGATGCCTTAGCTTTCCAAACAAATTTGCAAAGATTGTAAGACCAAAGGAAGTTATAGCAAGAGCATTAAATGAAAAAGGAGAACAGATAGAAATCAAAGCTAAAGATTTGTTGGCACAGGCTATATGCCATGAAGTAGATCATTTAAATGGAGAAGTTTTTGTTGATAAAATAATACCTGGAACTTTAGAAATACTTACACCAGAAGAGACTACTGAAAAAAAAGAAAATAGAAAGAAATAAAAGGAGGAATTTCTTTGAAAATAATATTTATGGGAACTCCAGATTTTGCTAGAGATTCTCTAAAAGCGATTTATGAAAAGGGACATGAAATTTTATCAGTTATTACAGTTCCAGATAGACCAAAAGGAAGAGGAATGAAACTTGTATATAGCGAAGTAAAAGAATATGCACTTTCTAAAAAATTAGAGGTTCTTCAACCAGATAAATTAAGAGATAATTCTGAAATCATAGAAAAAATAAAAGCTATGAATCCAGATGTTATATGTGTTGTAGCATATGGAAGAATACTTCCAAAAGAAATATTAGAAATTCCTAAATATGGCTCAATAAATGTTCATCCATCGTTACTTCCAAAATATAGGGGGTCTGCACCAATACAATGGGCAATTCTTAATGGAGATAAAAAAACTGGTGTAACAACAATGTATTTAGATGAAGAAATGGATGCAGGAGATATAATTTTAAAAGAAGAAGTTGAAATAGGTGAAAACGAAACTTCAGGTGAACTGTGGGATAGATTATCAAAAATAGGGGCAGAACTTTTAGTAAAAACATTAGAACAAATTCAGAATGGGACAGCACCAAGAGAAAAACAAGGAAACAAATTTAGTATAGCGCCAATGCTTAATAAAGAAATGGCAAAAATAGATTGGAGAAATAAAACAGCTAAAGAAATAAAAAACTTAGTAAGAGGATTAAATCCCATAATGGGTGCATGTAGCCAGCTTAATGGTAAAAAGATAAAGTTTTGGAAAGTAGATACAATAAAAAACCAAGAGTTTATAGAAAAATATCCAGAATTTAAGGGATATGAATATAGATTTTCTGATATAGAGCCAGGTACAATTTTATATATAGACAAAAAAGAAGGCATATATATAATGACAAAAGAAGATGTATTACTTGTATTAGAAATACAGGGTGAAAATGCAAAAAGAATGACATCTCCTGAATTTTTAAGAGGTAACAAAATAGAAGTAGTAGATAAATTTGAATAAGAAGATAGGGACTGTCCTAAATTTTGAAAAAGAATTTTAGAGACAGTTCCTTTTTTGCAAATTACAAAGTACAAGTCCAAACATAAAAGAGATAATAAGTAATAATATTGAAATCATTCCATGCATATCAAATGTAAAACCAGGATATATAACAAATATAGAACCGAGTATAAAACCAATAATTCCAAAATAGGTATATGATTTTACAAATTTAAATAAAAAGTTAATTATTAATAGAAATATAATTCCACCAATTACAAGACCAACTCCAATAGGAATAAGGATTGATAAATTTAAGGTTGAAATAGCAGATAAATATATTTGATATAAACCTAGCATCATAAGTATTACAGTTTTACTAACACCGGGAATAACTATACCGGCAGACATTAAAACACCTGCAAGAATTAGATAAGAATTTGAACTTATATATGATGAAATATTTAATGAATTTTCTAAAACGATTAAATATATACTAAAAGAAAATGTAACAAGCAAGCACAAAACATGTAATAATGTCAATTTTTTTATATCAGCTTGTTTTACAACTAACTTTAAACTACCTAAAATCAAGCCAATAAATGCAAAAGAAGTTTCCATATAAAAATTATCAAAAACAATTTTTAAAAAATTACCAAAAACAAAAATACCAATAAAAGTACCAAAGGCAATAGGGAAAATAAATCTTAAATTATTTTTTATATCTTTAAAAAAATGAAGAATACTATCCACAATTTTTTCATACAAACCAAAACAGCATAAAAAAACTCCGACTACTTATTCCAGGAAGTATTGCACCTGCACCAATTAAAACACCTGCAAAAAAATTAGACATAAAACCTCCAGTACAAAAATTAATAAATTGTAGTTTGTGTTAGGGGAATTCTAGGGACTGTCCCTAAAAAATCACCAAATTTGGGGATTTTTGGGACTGTCCTGAATTCTCCAAACAAAAAACAAATTACAATTTAAATTATAATAAATTTTATGCTTTTTTATAAAAATTATTATATTATTTTAATTTAAGGCAAACCTAAATATGAGGTGATTTTTTTATGTTTATACCAAAAGCTGTATATTATGAACCTAAATCCAGAGATTACGAATTAGGTAGACATCTTCTAGATACTTACGAAAAGCAAGGAGTTACATTAATACCAATAGAAAATCATAATAATATTGAAGAAATGAGAAAAAAACAAAATTCAGAATTTGCAAATATGAAAAAAAATATAATAATAGGAATTAGAAAAACACACAAATTTGTTCCAAATCATAAGGTATCGGATTTTTTAGTACCATATACTTCATCAGGTTGCACAGCAATGTGTATGTACTGCTATCTTGTTTGTAATTATAATAAATGTGCATATTTAAGATTATTTGTAAATAGAGAAGAAATGTTAGATAAAATAATAAAGGTGTCAAACCAAAGTGATAAAGACCTAACTTTTGAAATAGGGAGCAATAGTGATTTAATTTTAGAAAATACTATAACAAATAACTTAGAATGGACAATAGAAAATTTTAATAAATCTCAAAAAGGATACCTAACATTTCCAACTAAATTTGATATGGTAGATCCAATATTAAATCTAAATCATAATGGAAAAATAATTGTAAGAATGAGCATGAATCCAGAAGAAATAATAAATAGAGTTGAATTTGGAACATCTAGATTAGATAACAGAATTAAAGCTATAAATAAGTTAAAAGAAGCGGGATACAAAGTAGGAATACTAATCGCACCAATTATATTAGTAGATAATTGGAAAATTCTATACGAAGAACTTATAAAAAAACTATCAGATGAATTAAGCGAAAAAGTAAAAAAGGAAGCAATATTTGAACTAATATTTATGACATATAGCTATGTGCATAAAATGATAAACAGAGAAGCTTTTCCAAATGCAATAGACCTATTTAATCCAGATATCATGACAGGAAGAGGTAGGGGAAAGTACATGTATAAAAAAGAAATAAGACAAGACGGAGAAGAATTTTTAAGACAAACAATGAAAAAATATTTTCCAGACAGTAAAATATTATATATAGTTTGATAAATTGTAGATGGTGTAATTGGGTTGGGGTGCAAAAGGGGCCAGGCCCCTTTTGCACCCAATTCGACAAATTACAATTTATTTATTTAATAAGTAAATAGATAAATTTAATACAGATGCAAAAATAAGCCACAATAAATATGGAATTTGTAGCAATCCAGCTACTTTATTTTTTGCATAAAATTCTTTTATCATTAATATAACCAAAACAATTAGTAGTAAAATCCAAATAAAGGAGAATAATCTCCAGTCAAAAACAAAAAAGAAAATTGGCCAAAGTAAATTTACAAACAATTGCCAATAGTAAATATTATCAATCTTTTCATTTGTTAAAGAATTACTTTTAAGTATACCATAAGATATGCCCATTAATACATATAGAATAGTCCATACAATAGGAAAAAGAATAGCAGGTGGTGCAAAACTAGGTTTAATAAGAGAAGAATAATCCATAAAACCAGAAATTACAAAACCAACTATCCCACCAAGTATTACTGGAATAAGAATTGATTTAATGTACACTAAATTTTTTTCCATACAAACCTCCTTACATACTACAAATATATTTTATTGAATAAAGAATTATACTAAAACTATTGACAAAAGGTAAAGAAATGAATTAGAATAAAACAAAGGTATAAACAAGAATAAACATAAACAAAAGAATGAAAGGAAGGAAAACATATGAAAGAGAGAAAATTAAGCACAAAATCAAAAATCAAAACATTAACTTCTGACAACAAAGGAATCACACTAATAGCATTAGTAATTACAACAATATTCTCTTATGACGAAAAAGTAAAATGTAGTAATAACAATGGTTTCCTCCTAGAAACAATTTAGTAAAAATCATAAATTTTCAAATATTTAAAAGATGAATTGTAAAAATAATAACAATTTCATCTTTTTTTGATTTTATAATAAAAAATTTATAAATAATAGAAAAATGGAGGATTTAAAATTATGAATAGTAAAGATTTAAAAGAAAGATTTATAGATGAAAAAACAGGAATTGAATATATAAAAAAAGGAGATTATTATTTACCTAATTTAGTTATAGAGCCACAAAAGAAGATAAACTTAAATAAGTATGGTCATTTAAGATTAGAATACTTGAAAAATAATAAGAAAGCAGAATATACAATTTTATTTATAGAAAATAAACTAATGGAGCATTTAGAAGAAATACAAGAAACTGCTACAAAAAAAGTAGAAGAAATTATTAAATCATTAAAAGAGCAAAGCGATTTAACAGAAGAAATGAAAAACACAAATCAACTTTATTGGGTAGGAATGATGAATAACTTTAAAAATCAAGCTGAAGAAATTGTATATAATGAAATTATTTACAAATAATAATTTTAGAAAATTAACGAAAAGTATTCAAAAATAGTAAAATTTATGCTATACTATAAATAGTATAAAAAGAGAGGAGTATTGCTATGCAACAATTAACAAATTT
>CANQWF010000033.1 GCA_947627485.1 uncultured Clostridia bacterium | reverse complement strand
TTAATAACTTCTTTCTTTAGGACATTTTTATTTACAAATACAAAATTTTTTTGGGACATTTTCACGTACTAGTCACAAAAACAAAGAAATCAGTAAAAATAAACTTGCATTTTAAATATGATTATGCTAAAATATATTAGTCAAATTAATATGGAGGTAGTAAAGTGAATATATTAAAGGGAATATTAACAGTAATTTATGTAATAAATTGTTTAGTATTAATAATAATATGCTTAATTCAGTCAAAAGAAGATGAAGGAGCATCAGGAGCAATAGTAGGAGGAAGTTCAACAAGTTTTTATGAAAAAAATAAAGGTAGAACAAAAGAAGGAAAATTAAAAAGATGGACTATAATACTTGGAATAGTATTTGCAATTCTTACAATTATTTTAGGAATAGTATATATGTTATAAATTAAAAATTGACCTAGTAAGGTCAATTTTTGTTACCGGTCAGACTTAAAAATTAAAATAGTAGAGAAAATGTAGGGGTCGGCGCCCCGACGACCCGTGATAAAAAGAACATATAGAGATGTTAATACTATTAATATATTATTCTTCAGCTATAAAAGAAAGCCCACTGTTGTTCTGCGATAAATTTATAAAATAATAAAATCTAAACTCCTCTTATAATAACCATTATATTAGGTAAAATTAATGCAAATGTTGCAATTGCAATTACAGTAATTCCACCTATTTTATTTTTATTATTCAACTCATAAATTCCGTAGCTTACAGTTTTAATAAATATTAGTATTGATAATATTATAACTAAAACTTTCATAGTTAAAATCCCCCTATATTTTAGTATATAATTGTCCATTTTCTATTGTAGTTTTAACATCTACTGTAAAAAATGCATTTTGATAGTTATCAAGCCAGTCAGATTCTATCCAATCATCCCATGTTGGATAATTATATATTACGTATTTTCCAAAATTTCCAATATCTGATTTATATTCTTTAGAAGTTTTATATAGATATGCAGATATACTTTGTTCCATATAAGAATTAGTGTATTGCTCTATGGTTTCTAATGTATTTATTTCCGAATAGTTTAGGTTTTTATCTAAAGATAAGATATTTCCTTTAAGTTCGATAGAACACTTAATATATGGAGTTCCATTTATAAGCGTAACAGATATTTTAGGTGATTTAATTGATGTCATATATAAATTTAATACAGAGTTTATATCATAAGGATTAGGAACACTTATTGTTGCGCTTTTAAATTTATCAATAACTATTAAATGGCAAAGTGATTCCATACCTGTTAATTCACCAACTAATTTATCATTATTAAATACTGCTATTCCCATATTTTCAAGACCAGTATCACTTTTGATTGGTGTTTCGCCAGCTTCATAAGAGCCTTCTATATCATAAGGAGGTAGATCTGAATGTGATTGATGAGTTGAATTAGAATTAATGGAACCTAATATTGCATGAGCTTGAGAAGTTGAACTTAACATATCGGAATAAAAATTAGATAGTGTTACATCTTCTGTATATCCTGTATATTCACTAGAATTTAGTATAAATTCATAATATCTTGCTGATACACTCTCAAGTGTTGGTTTTGAATTTTCCAAATAATCAGATGCTCTGCACCTGCTAATTATAATATTGCAATCAGGTCTTAGTTCTAAATTATTAACACATGTATATATATATTCTGAAATACCTTCAGAAGCAAGTTCTTCAGATATAACAATAGCTTTGCAATGTGATAAATTAACTTTTTTACTTATATAACTATTTACCAGTGCAATACCAGAATCTATAGATGAACAATCAACGGTACTTACTGTAGAGTCTTTTGATTGACTACTATCTCCACCGGCTACCACCAGAACTATTACTTAGCATAGCAAATTGTAGACTAAACCTTATTTTATCATTTTCACCTTTATCTATACCAATTGCAACAGCGTAAGCCAAGTTTTCTAATCCTTCCGCATTATAACAACCAGTTAAAGAGAATAAGCAAAATATTATAATTAAAGAAATAGCTATTACTTTTTTAATCATGACATTTTCTCCTTTTTACGCTTAAAGTTTGCTAAAATTAAAATAATCAAACTAAAAATAAAAATTAGTGAGATAGAAATATATCTTAATAGAACATTTTGGATGAATTTCATATCAGCTATATTTTTAAAAACAAGTGCGAGACTAAAAATAATAGCACATATACTATAGCACAATTCGTTATGATATTTGATTTGAGTTAGCTTTTTTATAATCCTATTTATAAGTGATGTAGTTATAGCTAAAAATGAGAAGGTAGATAATATCCAAATAAAAATGAATATGGCATCAACCCTTTGAAAAAACTTTCCGAACTCAATTAATCTTGTAAGTAAATATACAGAAAGCATTTCATCAGAAAAAGCAATAAAAGGAAACATCATAAGTAACGATATAACACTTAAAAATAAATATATTCCTGAAACAATAATAGAAGTTAGTGCAACTTTTTTAAAATCTTCTGGATTTTTAAGTATTGGCATTAAAAAATAAAGATAGGCAAATGAGCTAAAAGTAAAAATATTGTTTAAACCTATAAAAAATGTTTTATCTGCACCAAATCCTAATATAGGGAAAAGCCTTTCAGGAACAAAATTTTTAGCTGTTGCAAATAGTATTATAAGCATGCTAAATAAAACTATAGGTGTAAACATAAGAGTTACTTCTGAAATTGGTTTTATTCCTAATCTTACTGTTAGTACAATAGGGATTAAAAACAATATAAGTAAAAAAACAATAGGACTTTTTTCGAAATATATTAATTTCAAACTACTCGCTAGATATCTTAGAAAAATACCTGCTAAGAATATAAAAAATAATATATATAAAATTCCAACAATTGTTTTTAACACTTTTCCGCCTAAATATTCAGATATATCTACAATATCTTGCGAAAGAAAATTTTTAAATAATTTACAAATTAATAAACAAAACAAAATAGCAACAATACTAATAACAATTACATTAAGCCAAGCAGATGAGCCGGTATTCATAATGATTGTATTAGAAACATTAAAAATTATTTGGTTGATAGTAACCATAATGATTAGGGCAATAGCTTCAAATTTTCCTATTTTTTGTAATGAATTCATATATTACTTATTTCCTTTCCAAAATTTCCATTTCATACTTATTTTTCCTTGAGATTGTGGTTGCTTAGTATTTAAGAAATCTGCTCTTTTTTCTCTTTTCCACATAGGTGGAACAAAATAAGACGCATCTGTATCTAAATTTGTAATTGGCAAGTATGGCGCTAAGTATGAAACTCCAAAAGATTTACTACTTGCAAGTATAGCAAGCTGTACAAATATTCCAATAGCAATTCCTAAAAAACCAGCAATATAGCCTAATATAATATATAAAAATCTAAAAATTCTTAAAGTAAATCCAAGTGAAAAGTCAGGTATAGCAAATGAACATATTGCAGTAATAGCTACAATAATAATAAGAATTGGACTTACTAAATTTGCACTTACTGATGCTTCCCCGAAGTATTAAGGCACCTACAATCCCGAATTGTTGGACCTACAGGGGTAGGAACTCTAAGACCAGCTTCTCTTATAAGCTCAAAAGAAAATTCCATTAAAAGAATTTCAAATATAACAGGGAACGGAACTGTATTTCTAGCAGCAGCTATAGTAAATAAGAGTTCGGTGGGGAGTAGTTCGGTGTGATAATTAGATACAGCTACATAGATACCAGGTAGGAATAATGTTATAATAAATGCAAAAAATCTTATAACTTTTAAAAGATTTGCATATTGAAATTTTAAATTAACATCTTCTGGAGATGATAAAAAATCTATAAAAATACCTGGCATTATTAGACAGTAGGGAGTACCATCAACAATAACAACAACTCTTCCCTCTAAAATATGATTTGCAGCTTTATCAGGTCTTTCTGTTGCTATTATTTGAGGAAATGTAAGTAAACTATTGTCTTGAATTAACTGTTCTAATTGACCAGACGAAATAATATTGTCAATATTTAAGTTATTTATCCTATATTTTACTTCAGCAACTAAATCATTATTAGCTATATTTTTAATATAACAAATAGCAACTTTAGTTTTACTTACTTTACCAACAGAAGCACTTTCAATAATTAAATTTTCGTTACTAATTAATCTTCTAATCATAGATGTATTAGTCCTTAGTTTTTCTACAAAAGACTCTTGAGAGCCTCTTACAACAACTTCATTTTTAGGCTCTGATATACTTCTAGATTCAAATCCCTTAACGTCAATAATAAAGGCTATAGAAAGAGTATCTATAAATAATGCACAATCACCCATATTAACACTAGAAAAAGCATCATCAAAGTTATTTACTTTTTTTATTGAGTTTTGTGGTACTAATGAATTATAAATATAATCTTCTAGATTGAATTTTTTTACTCTTCTTACAGTGATATTATTTGTGATAACAGATGGAACTTGTTTTGATACCATATTATCTTTAGACATAAGGGGTCTTAATACAAAATTATTTATACTTTCTGAGTCTATCATTCCATCAATAAATAAAAGCAGACTGTTATATTCTTTACCTTTTATATTAAGCTTAAATTCTCTAAGTTTAATGTCACTATTTATAAGAGTATTGTATTTTACTTTAATATAATCTAAATTTACATTTAAACTATTATAAATATTTTGTTTATTATTATCGTTGTTAGAAGAATTATTATCTATATTTTCATCAGATTTATTTTCATTACTACTTTCAGGAAGAGAAAAATCATAAGTGTCTCCGAGGTTCTTTATATAAAAAGATATTAGTAAGCAAGTTTTTTAAGTTTTTCATAATGTCCTCCAATATAAATCATGTTTTAAATAAACTTTTAATAACATTTTTTCCAAAATCAATAAAAATATGTATTAAATAGAAAATCAAATTTAGTATTAAAATATAATTTAAAAAGTGGGAGATAGAGAGGTTATTAATATAAAAATCAAGAAAAAAAGAGATAATAAAAGAAAACAATATCAAAATGACCAATATAACAACAATAGGTTCAAAAAATAGAGAAAATTTAATTTGAAGAAAATAAAATACATGATATAATATTAATAGTCAAAGAAAGTCAAAGTCAAAAAACGAGGTGATAACATGAAAATAACAGATTTAATAGAAGAGTTTATAAAAGACCTATTTGAAGATGAGCAAGAATATATTGAAATACAAAGAAATGAACTTGCAGAAAAATTTAATTGTGTACCATCTCAAATAAACTATGTAATATCTACAAGATTTAGGCCGTCACAAGGGTATTATGTAGAAAGTAAACGTGGTGGTCGGAGGACATATAAGAATAAAAAAAATAAATATCACAAAAAGTAATTACTTAATGCATATAATAGCAAATATGGGGGATAAAATAACATCAAATGAAGTAGATATATTTATTAGTAATTTTTTATCATACAATATAATAAACAAAACAGAAGCTAAACTACTAAAAGTAGCAACAAGCGACAATGTACTAAATGTACCACAAGATATGAAAGATAAATTAAGAGGAAGTATATTTAAAAACATGATACTTAATCTTGTAGAAGATTAATGTATTATTAGGAATAAATTTAATAAATTATTTTAAGGAGGTTTAAGATATGTTGTGTCAAAGGTGTAATAAAAATGAGGCAAATGTAAAATATACAGAAATTGTAAATGGAGAAAAAAAAGAAATGATGCTTTGCGAGGAGTGTAGTCATAAGCTAGGGTTAGATAATATTAATTTTAATATGCCAATTGATTTTTCTAGTTTTTTGGGTGGAATATTAGAAGATGATGATTATAATTCACCTGAATTTATGCCACTATTTCAAAACATAAAAGAACTAAAGTGTGATAACTGTAATATGACATATGATGAATTTATAAACCAAGGAAAATTTGGTTGTGAAAAATGTTATGATGTATTTTCTAGTAAAATAGATAGTATTATTAAAAGGTTACATGGTAGTAATAAATATCTGGGAAGAAAAGCTTTAGGTAGTACATTAAAAAATGAAGAAATAAAAGAGTCTAAATCAGAAAGCAGAGAAAAGATTGATACTAAAGGAAACAAATTAGATAAATTACAAAAAGATTTAAAGAAAGCAATTGCAGAAGAGAGATATGAAGACGCAGCAAAAATAAGAGATGAAATAATAAAAACGAGGGACATACCTTAATCTATGAGGAATGCCCGCGTAGGCCAAGGTGTGTCCCTCAAACCTTATAAAAGACATACCTTAATCTATGAGGAATGCCATTGAAACGAGGGAAATGCCTCAATCTATGAGGAATGCCTGTGACTGAGGCTTGTCCCTCATCCGAATAAGGTGTGTCTCTCAAACATTATAAATGTAATGAAAGGAGCAGTAAAATGTTAAATTGGTATTTACAGTCAGGAAATGATAGTGATGTAGTTTCAAGTACAAGGATAAGAATTGCAAGGAATATAAAGGGGATTCCGTTTGTTAATAGATACACAAAAAGTGATGCAATGAAAATAATAGAGATGATGGAAAATGCAGTTAATAATTTAGGTTATGGCTTAAAGTTAATTAGATTAAAAGATTTAGATGATATTACTAAAATATCATTGGTTGAGAAACATCTAATAAGTCCAGAGTTTGCATATAACAAAGGTGAAGTAGGTGCAATTGCTATTAATGATGATGAAAATATTTGCATAATGATAAACGAAGAAGATCATTTAAGAATACAGGTTTTATCTGCAGGATTAGAGTTAGAAAATTCTTTGAATTTAGCAATTGAAATAGACAAAAAATTAGAAGAATTAATTCCATATGCATATAATGATAAATATGGATTTTTAACAAGTTGTCCCACAAATGTTGGTACTGGACTTAGAGCTTCTGTAATGGTACATCTTCCAGCTTTGAGTAAAACTAGAAATATTAGAAAAGTGTTAGAAGCGGTTAATAGTTTTGATATGAATATTAGAGGACTTTATGGAGAAGGAAGCGCTGTCGCACGGAGATATTTATCAAATATCTAATAAACAATCTTTAGGAATTTCTGAAGAAGAAATAATAAAAAATTTAAAAATTATAACATACAAAGTAATAGAACAAGAAAAACTAGCAAGAAAAATACTTGCTAAAAAAGGAATTGAATTAGAGGACAAAGTATATAGAGCTTATGGAATACTTGTAAACAGCAGAAAACTTTCATCAGAAGAGTGCAATAATTTGTTATCAGATGTAAAACTTGGAACAGATTTGGGTATAATTAAAGAGATGAGTGATTTAAAAGTAAAAAAACTTGAAGTATATACAAAACCAGCAAATCTTCAAAAATATTTAGGACAAACACTAGATAGTTATGAAAGAGATATAAAAAGGGCAGAAGTTATAAAACAGATTATTAGTGAATGATAAATTGTTGTTTGTGTTAGGGGAATTCTAGGGACTGTCCCTAAAAAATCACCAAATTTGGGGATTTTTGGGACTGTCCTGAATTCTCCTAAAACAAACTACAATTTGAATAAAAGGAGGTAAGATAATATGACATATAAATTTACAGCTAGAGCTGAAAGAGCTCTTGAAATTTCAAATGAAATAGCAATTGAACTTGGACATAATTATATAGGAACAGAACATTTATTATATGGATTAGTGAAAGAAGGATCAGGAATTGCAAATAAAGTTCTAGAAAATCAAAATGTAACACCAGAAATAGTTCTTGAAAAAATAGAAGAATTAATTGGAGTAGGAGAAACAAGAAGTAATCAAACAATAGGATTTACACCTAGGACTAAAAGGGTAATAGAAAACGCATTTGTAGAAGCACGCAAACTAGGATCAGATTTTATAGGAACAGAACATTTATTAATAGGTATTATGAGAGAAGCAGATAGTATTGCAGTAAGAATTATGCTTGATTTACATGTTAATCCCCAAAAGTTATATAATGAAATTATAAAAGTTATAAATGATGATTCTAGTGAAGAAATAAATAAACCTAAGGGAAAACCAAATAGCTACAATTCAACACCAACTCTTAATCAATTTGGAAGTGATTTGACTAAAATAGCTAAAGAAGGAAAATTAGATCCTGTTATAGGAAGAAAAAATGAAATTGAAAGAATTATCCAAATTCTATCAAGAAGAACTAAAAACAATCCATGTTTAATTGGTGAACCAGGAGTTCGGAAAAACTGCAGTTGTAGAAGGTTTAGCACAGAAGATAATAGATGGAAATGTTCCAGAAACATTAAAGAACAAAAGAGTTGTAACAGTTGATATTTCTGGAATGGTAGCAGGTGCAAAATATAGAGGAGATTTCGAAGAAAGAATAAAAAAAGCTCTAAAAGAAGTAAAAAAAGCAGGGGATGTTATTTTATTTATAGATGAAATTCATACAATTGTAGGAGCAGGTGCAGCAGAAGGAGCAATTGATGCAGCAAATATTTTAAAACCACTACTTGCAAGAGGAGAAGTTCAAATTGTTGGTGCAACAACACTTAATGAATATAGAAAATATATTGAAAAAGATAGTGCATTAGAAAGAAGATTTCAACCAGTTACTGTTGATGAACCAAGTATTGAAGATAGTATAGAAATATTAAAAGGATTACGAGATAAATATGAAGCACATCATAATGTTAAAATTACAGATGAAGCAATCGAATCAGCAGTTAAGCTATCTAGCAGATACATTAATGATAGATTTTTGCCAGATAAGGCAATAGATTTAATTGATGAGGCATCATCTAAAGTAAGATTAAAAACTTATACAGAACCAGACAAAATTAAAAAACTAGAACAAAAAATAGAAAAAATAGAAAAAGAAAAAGAAGAAGCAATTGCTGTACAAGATTTTGAGAAAGCAGCAGAATTAAGAGACAAAGAACATAAAGAAAAAGATAAATTGGACAAAGAAAAAAATACATGGAAAGACAAAAATATTAAAGATGTTAGAAATATAACATCAGAAGACGTAGCAGAAGTAATTAGCTCAAGTACAGGTATACCTGCACAAAAAATTAATCAAAATGAGAATGAAAAATTAAAGAATTTAGAAAGCACTCTTCATGAAAGAGTTATTGGCCAAGAAGAAGCAGTATCAGCAGTAGCTAAAGCTATAAAAAGAGGAAGAGTAGGATTAAAAGATCCAAATAGACCTATAGGCTCATTTTTATTCTTAGGACCAACAGGTGTTGGAAAAACAGAATTATCTAAGGCACTTGCAGAAAATCTATTTGGTGATGAAAATGCTATTATAAGAGTAGATATGTCTGAATATATGGAGAGCCACTCTACATCTAAAATGATAGGTTCACCTCCAGGATATGTAGGATTTGATGAAGGTGGAGGATTAACTGAAAAAATAAGAAGAAAACCATATTCAGTTATCTTGTTTGATGAAGTAGAAAAAGCACATCCAGATGTTTTAAATATGTTACTTCAAATATTAGATGACGGGAGACTTACAGATTCACATGGCAGAACAGTAAACTTTAAAAACTGTGTAATTATTATGACATCTAATATTGGAGCAAGATTAATTACTGATAAAAAAACTTTAGGGTTCTCTTCTGGAAAAGATGCTAATGAAACTCAAAAAGAATACGAAAATACAAAAAAAGAAGTAATGGCAGAATTAAAAAAAGGATTTAGACCAGAATTTATAAATCGTATTGACGAAATAATAGTATTCCATAAATTAACTGAAGACGAGTTAAGCAAAATAGTAGACATTATGTTTAAACAGATAAAAAATAGAATTAGTGAAAGAAACATTAAATTAGAAATAGATTCTAAAGCAAAAGATTTAATCATAAAAAAAGGAACAGACACAAACTATGGCGCAAGACCTTTAAGACGTGCAATACAAAATATGATAGAAGATAAACTTGCAGAAGAAATTTTAGATGGCAACCTAAAATCAGGAGACACAGCTAAAATAACCGCAAAAGATGAAGAAATACAAATAAAAGTAAAAATTAAGAAATAATTTTGGGGACAGGTCGATTTTTCCTGGTTTTTGGGGACAGGTCAAAAAAACCAGGAAAAATCGACCTGTCCCCAAATTGAGGAAATTTGCTCATTTTATTCTCATACTGGATTTACATGTATAATTGCATTAGCAACACTATCTAATTTTTTTATATCTCCTTCAAGATTATCGGCTAATTCATGGCTATCAAAAGTAGACATATTACCGTCTACGCATATAGTTAAAATAATTATATATTTATAGCCAGATGGTGTAGAATATAAATTTTCTACAGATTTAATTTCTTTATAATTATGGACTAAAGCTAATATAATATCTTTTGTATTTTCATCAATTGATATATCCATAAGTACATTATAACTTTCGATAAATATTCTAATACCAGAATAACATATCCAAACAGCAATTCCAAGTCCAACCAAACCATCTATCCAATAGATTCCTTGTGAAGCAAATATAATAGATATTAGAGTAAATGATGTTACAATACAATCATTGAAATGGTCTTTTGAATTTGCTTTTAAAAGAATATTATTAAATTTTTTGTTTAACTTATTTGTATATATAAATAAAGATAATTTTGTAATTATTGTAATTATACAAACAATAATTAAGTAAACTGAAAATTCTAATATATTACCATATATTAATGAAACTATAGCATCAATAAATAGTTTAATAGATATTGCTATCATAGATATACTAATAAGAAGAGAAAATATGTATTCAGATTTTCCGATGACCAAAATTATGGTTTTTATCACCTGGCTTACTTGCAATTTTATTACCTATAAAAGTCATAAGTGAAGCAAAAATATCACTTGCACTATTAACGCTGTCAGCAATCATAGCTTGACTATTGCTAATAACACCAACAAATGCTTTTATTACAAGTAAAAAGATATTTCCTATTATTCCAAGAATTCCAGCAATTTTAGTTTGTTTGTATCTTTCCATAAAGACTAACCTCCAAATATTAAACACAATTATAACATAAGAATAAAATTTATACTACAAAGTTTGCACATAAATTTATAATATGCTATAATAAATTTATACTTATGAAAAGAAGGTGCTTAAGATGACACTAATATTATTAATATATGTATTAATATTTATAATATTTGCATTAATTTTATTTGCAATTGCACAAATTAAAGTTGCAGGGATGAATGTTAAAGATTTTTGGAGCTTTATAGAAGCTAACCAAATGTTAGATAAATTATATAGATTCGCAAAAAAATATGAGAAATTAACTCCACAAGAACAATTAATATTTTTGTCAGAAGCAGAAAAAGTTTTTAATGCATTTGATAAAGTGCCAGATATGTTATGGGAGGAAGAATATCAGAAGTACATGGATGTGTTAGATAAATACAAAAATATAAAAGTAGTAAGATGGACACAAAATTAGAAGAATAAGGACACAGAATTAAGAAAATATGGACTAAAATGTCCATATTTTTTTGCTTAAAAATGAAAATATTTTTTAATTTAATACATAATATATAATAAGAAAAATTATTTGAAAGGATCTATTATGAGTAGAATTAGATATTTTGATCATGCTGCTACAACTGCAGTAGATGAAGAAGTTTTAAAAGAAATGATTCCATATTTTAGCATGGAATATGGTAATCCTTCTTCAATATATACGATAGGGAGAAATACAAAAAGAGCAATAGAAGAAGCTAGAAAAAGAGTTTCATCTGTAATTAATTGTGATGCAAAAGAAATATACTTTACTGGTTGTGGAAGCGAAAGTGATAATTTAGCATTAAAAGGTGTAGCATATGCAAATAGGGATAAAGGAAATCATATTATAACAACAAAAATTGAACATCCAGCAGTATTAAATACCTGTAAAACATTAGAAAAAGAAGGATTTAATATAACATATTTAGACGTTGATGAAGATGGTTTAATAAACATAGAAGATTTAAAAAATATAATAAAAGATAATACAATATTAATAAGTGTAATGTTTGCAAATAACGAGATAGGAACAATTGAGCCTATAGAAGAGATAGGAAAAATAGCAAGAGAAAAAAATATTTTATTTCATACAGATAGTGTTCAAGCAATTGGAAATGTTAAAATAGATGTTCAAAAAATGAATATAGATTTACTATCAATGTCTGCACATAAATTTTATGGACCTAAAGGAGTAGGGGCAATATATATAAGAAATGGAATTAAATGTAACAAAATTCAAGATGGTGGACATCAAGAAAAGGACAAAAGAGCAGGAACAGAAAATGTTGCAGGTATTGTAGGGCTTGGGAAAGCAATACAATTATCATATAAAAATTTAGAAGAGAATAATAATAAAATAAGTAATTTAAGAGATTATTATGAAATGCAAGTAGAAAAAAATATTCCTTATGTAAAAGTAAATGGACATAGAGATAAAAGATTACCCGGAAACAGCAACATATCATTTAAGTTTATTGACGGGGAATCATTATTATTAAATTTAGATATGAATGGCATATGTGTTTCAACAGGTTCAGCATGCAGTAGTGGATCTACAGACCCATCACATGTATTGCTAGCAATAGGACTTCCAGATAGCATTGCTAAAGGAACACTACGAGTAACACTTGGTAAAGAAAATACAAAAGAAGATGTTGATTATTTAGTTGATAATTTAATAGCAATAGTTAAAAGACTTAGAAACATGTCTTCAGAATATTTAAATTTTATAAAAAATAAAGGATAAAAAAATTAAGAGAATTAAACTCTTAATTTTTTTATTATTTTTATTTCATCAAACAAATTATCTATAATTTCTTTCCTTTTTAAATAAGCAGTTCTGTATTCTTCTAAAATATATTTATAGTTTCTAAAATTTTCACCTTTTTCAAACATTGCTTCCATATATGCAGTATAATATTCCTTCTTTTTTTCTGTTTTTGCTTTTTCTCTTTTGATATTAAAATTACTAATTTGTTCTAATCTTTTTATTTGTGTATCCAAATATTTTGTATAACCTAAAATACAGCTAATTTCATAATTAATATCATCAATTACTACTTTAAATAACGCTCTAACTATCTTAGGATTAAGCTTTCCAATTTTTGTGTTTTCTTCCATGCTCTTTAGTGCTACAGATTTAGGAATAGTAGGTCTAGCATCTTCTATTAATAGTTTTAAAGTATCTGTTATTCCAATGTGAGTTTTATATTGCCTTTTACTAACAATAGCATCAAATTCATCTGCAACTCTTATAATTTGTCCTTCTATTGGAATATCTTTTTTAGTTAATCCTTTAGGATATCCAGATCCATTTAATGCTTCATGATGATAAATTGTACCAGCACTATATGGTCGTAGTTTAGGATCATCCATACACATTTTATACCCCAAAGTAGTGTGAGTTTTCATAACTTCATATTCTTCATCAGTTAAAGGACCATTCTTTTGAAGGATTGATGAAGGAATAAAAAGTTTACCTATATCATGAAGATAAGCACAAACTGTACAATATATAGTAAATTCTTTATTTATGTGTAAATATTCACAAAGTCGACAAGTTAAGTTTGCAACATTTTCGCAGTGTACTCTCGTATAAGCATCTAGAGAGTCTATCATACCTAATTGATATCTCATTGCTTCATCTAAATTGTAAGATTTTAAATTTGTTTTACTATAAAAATCGAATTTCTCTTTCATTTGTATCTCCTAAAAATTATTATACTTAATATAATAATTTTATAGCTAATACTAAATAACGTCAAGAAAAAAAGGAAGAATTATTAAAAAATCTCCCTTTTTTATTGTATAAGAAAAATCAAAGATTTTTCTATACAACAAAAATGCTATAATCGCTATCGCCTTTGAGATTTGCTCCTTATAGT
>CANQWF010000032.1 GCA_947627485.1 uncultured Clostridia bacterium | reverse complement strand
GAGTTTTTCTTACAACTGTCTACTGTTCATTTACTTTTTTATGAAATTTTTGTTGCATTTCAAATGAAATTTCCGGTCCTAAAATATTACAAAAATATTACAAAAAGTGATTGCATTTTACGGATGCATGATATATAATAATACAGTATTTTGAAAAATATAGAAGAAAGAAGGTTTTAATTTATGAGCAAAAAATATGTATACCTTTTTAAAGAAGGAAATGCAGATATGCGTGAATTATTAGGTGGTAAAGGTGCTAACCTAGCAGAAATGACAAATTTAGGACTACCAATTCCACAAGGATTTACTGTTTCAACAGAAGCTTGTACAGAATATTATAATGACGGTAAAAAAATTAATGATGAAATTCAAAGTCAAATTTTTGAAGCATTAAAGAAATTAGAAGAAATGCAAGGTAAAAAATTTGGAGATAACAATGATCCATTATTAGTATCAGTAAGAAGTGGTGCTAGAGCATCAATGCCTGGTATGATGGATACAATATTAAACTTAGGTTTAAATGATGAAGCAGTTGAAGGATTCGCTGCAAAAACTGGAAATCCAAGATTTGCATATGATTCATATAGAAGATTTATTCAAATGTATTCAGATGTTGTTATGGAAGTTCCAAAATCATTCTTTGAGAAAATCATAGATGAAGTAAAAGAAGAAAAAGGAGTTCATTACGATACAGAATTAACAGTTGACGATTTAAAAGAATTAGTTAAAAGATTTAAAGCTGTATACAAAGAAGCAATGAAAGGTGAAGAATTCCCACAAGAACCAGTAGAACAATTAATGGGAGCAGTTAAAGCTGTATTTAGAAGCTGGGATAACCCAAGAGCTATTGTATATAGAAGAATGAATGATATACCAGGAGATTGGGGAACAGCTGTAAATGTTCAAGCTATGGTATTTGGAAACATGGGAGATACATCTGGAACAGGTGTTGCATTTACAAGAAACCCATCAACAGGTGAAAAAGGAATATTTGGTGAATACTTAATTAATGCACAAGGTGAAGACGTTGTTGCAGGTGTTAGAACACCACAACCAATCACAAAACTTGCAGAAGATTTACCAGAATGTTATAAACAATTTATGGAAATAGCAACTAAACTAGAAAATCATTACAGAGATATGCAAGACATGGAATTTACAATCCAAGAAGGAAAATTATATTTCCTACAAACAAGAAATGGAAAAAGAACAGCTCCAGCAGCTATAAAAATAGCTTGTGATTTAGTAGATGAAGGAATGATTACTAAAGAAGAAGCAGTTCTAAGAATAGAAGCTAAATCTTTAGATCAATTATTACACCCTACATTTGATGCAGAAAGCCTAAAAGCAGGAGAAGTTATAGGAGAAGCACTTCCAGCATCTCCAGGTGCAGCAGCTGGTAAAGTAGTATTTAGTGCAGAAGAAGCAAAAGAATTAGGAAATGGTGGAAAAGGTGAAAGAGTTGTACTTGTTCGTCTAGAAACAACACCAGAAGATATTGAAGGTATGGTTGCAAGCCAAGGTATACTTACAGTTCGTGGTGGTATGACATCACATGCAGCAGTTGTTGCTCGTGGTATGGGAACATGTTGTGTATCTGGTTGTGGAGATATCAAAATAAATGAAGAAGCAAAAGAATTTGAACTTGGTGGATATACATTCCATGAAGGAGATTACATTTCATTAGATGGAACAACAGGAAAAATCTATAAAGGTGATATAAAAACAGTTGAAGCTAGTGTAAGTGGAAACTTTGGAAGAATAATGGGATGGGCAGATGAATTTAGAGCTCTAAAAGTTAGAACAAATGCTGATAACCCAAGAGATACAAAAAATGCTGTTCATTTAGGAGCAGAAGGAATAGGACTTTGTAGAACAGAGCACATGTTCTTCGAAGAAGATAGAATTCCAAAAATCAGAAAAATGATTTTATCAGAAACAGTTGAAGCAAGAGAAGCAGCTTTAAATGAATTAATACCATTCCAAAAAGGTGACTTTAAAGCTATGTACAAAGAATTAAAAGGATTACCAATGACAGTACGTTATTTAGATCCACCTTTGCATGAGTTCTTACCAACAGACGAAGAAGATATAAAGGCTTTAGCTAAAGATATGGGTGTTACAGTAGAACACTTAAAAGAAAAATGTGCAGAACTACATGAATTTAACCCAATGATGGGTCATAGAGGATGCCGTCTTGCTGTTACATATCCAGAAATAGCTAAAATGCAAACAAGAGCATTAATGGAAGCAGCTATCGAAGTAAAAGAAGAAGATGGATATGATATAGTTCCAGAAATAATGATTCCACTTGTTGGAGAAAAGAAAGAATTAAAATTTGTTAAAGATGTTGTTGTTGAAACAGCAGAACAAGTTAAAAAAGAAAAAGGTTCAGATATGGAATACCATATTGGTACAATGATAGAAATACCAAGAGCAGCATTAACAGCTGATGAAATAGCTGAAGAAGCAGAATTCTTCTCTTTCGGAACAAATGACTTAACACAAATGACATTTGGTTTCTCAAGAGATGATGCTGGTAAATTCTTAGATGCATACTATAAAGCAAAAATTTATGAATCAGACCCATTTGCTAAACTTGACCAAAATGGTGTTGGAAAATTAGTAAAAATGGCAGCAGAAAAAGGTAGAGCTACAAGACCAAACATAAAACTTGGTATTTGTGGAGAGCATGGTGGAGAACCATCAAGTGTTGAATTCTGCCATAATGTAGGATTAAACTACGTATCTTGCTCACCATTTAGAGTTCCAATTGCAAGATTAGCAGCAGCTCAAGCAGCATTAAAAAATAAATAAGATTTAAATTTATTAAAAAAACTACGCATTTTACAATGTGTAGTTTTTTTAAATATAATTTAATTAAATAAACTGTAGTTTGTTCCGTGTTCGGAAAATTCAGGACAGTCCCAAAAATCCCCAAAATTGGTGATTTTTAGGGACAGTCCCTAGAATTTTCCTCTCACAAACAAAAATTTAATGTAAAATATTAATCATTTGAAGAAGAATTATACAAATCACTTTCATATAAATCATCAATATACACGTCTTGTTCTTGAGAACCATCTAAAAATCCAATTGTTGCTATATCATCATGAACTTCCTGTATCCAAACGGGTTTTTCATTATAAAAAACTTCACTTAATTGTCTATGACTTAAAATTTCGTTAATTCTTTGTTTATTCATATATGTACCTCCTTTAATTTAATAAAAGTATATCCAAAAAAGTAAAAAAAATACTTGATAATATGCATTTTAAATTATATAATTATTTTAGAGAAATATGTAATTAAAATACTAATGAGAAAGGGGAAGTTATGAAGGATAAAATTATAAGTTTAAAAAATAAGGTTGTAGAATTTATAACAAATGTAAAAAATAAGGTATGTGCATTTGTTTTAGCACATAAAACATTATCTATTATTATTGCAGTAGTATTAATTATTATAATAATATTAGGTATAGTTATTGCATGTTGTAAAAAGGAAATAGGAAGTACAAGTGGAAACTTAAATAATTCAGGATTTTCAGTAGAAAAAAATGGATGGGTTTATTATTTAGGAATTAAAAATAACAATACTGATGGTATATATAAGGTAAAAATAAACAGTAATAAAATAGATAAAATAAGTTCAGATTATGGACTTTACTTAAATAAATCAGGAAAATTCCTATATTATTTAGATAGAACTTCAGGTAGCAACGATATTGTAAAAAGAAAAACAAATGGAAAAGATAAAGAGATTATTATATCAGATGTTGATACAGAAAAAATTACAGTAATAGATAACTGGATATATTATTTTAAAGATGGAAAGTTTTGCAAATCAAAGACAGATGGAGAAGAAAAACAAATATTATTAGATAAATTAATTTATAATTACGAAATAAAAGGAAAATGGATTTATTATTCTTATATTAATAATGGTAAATATGTAATTTCTAAAATGAAAACTAACGGAGAAGATGTTACAAAAATAGAAGATGATGCATCAAATAAATTTTTTGTAGTGGATAATAATATATACTACATTTATAACAACTATAATGAAGAAGAATATGAATATAATTATGAACTCTATAAAATGAAAACAAATGGAGAAGACAAGGAAAAAATATTAGATTTTGATAAAAATATAGATTTAGAAACTATAAATTATGATGATAAAAAAATGTATTATATAAAATCAGATGATGATAATTATTCTATATATAGCATTAAATTAAATGGAAAAGATGAAACAAAGATAATAGATTTAAACGGATATTATACTTTAATTAATATACAGGATAAATGGATTTACTATACAGATATTAATGATAATGGGGACAGTGAAATGTTTAGAATAAAAATAAATGGTAAAGACAAACAAAGTTTATCCATGAAATAAAATAGTTTGATGTATGGGCGTTGTTGGTTGATTAATAACCGAAATTACGCCCATAAATGTGTTATAAAAAGGAGAGAAATTACATGCAAATATATTATAAAAATAAAGATATAACTATAGATGTAAAAAACAATGTAAAAGTTTTTGATATATTTAAAGATGAAATTGAAAAAAGTAATAGCGAGATAATAGCATGTAAATTTAATAATGAGGTAAAAAGTCTTAATTTTAAAATATCATCAGGTGGTACTATAGAATTATTAGATATGACAGATAAAGACGGTATGAGAGTATATCAAAGAGGACTTATATATATAGTTGCTAAAGCATTCCATGATATGTACCCAGAAGCATTACTTACAATAAATTATCAGTTATATCATTCTATGTTATGCGAAGTAGACAATATAGAGATAACTGATGAAATGATATCTAAAGTAGATAAGAGAGTAAAAGAAATAATTGAAAGTAATTTACCAATAGAAAGAAAAGTTATGTCTAAAGAATCAGCAATAGAATTCTATGAAAAAGAAAAAAATTTAAAAGGAAAATTGCAACTTGAACTCAAAGAAAAAAAAGGAGTTACACTTTATTATTGTGAAGATTATTATAATTATTTTTATGGAGTTATGCCTATATCAACAGGTTGTATAAAAAAATACGAATTACTAAAATATCATGATGGCTTTTTAATAAGATACCCTAGTAGGAAAAATCCAAATGAACTTCGAAAACTGATTGAATGTCCTAAACTTTTAGAAACACTTGATGAATATGAAGATGTTCATAAAACACTTAATGTAAATACATTATACAAGTTAAATAATATAATAAAAAATGGAAATATAAAAGATTATATATTAATGGATGAAGCCTTACATGAAAAAAAGATAGCAAAAATTGCAGATACTATTTCGAGCAATAAAAATAAAAAGGTAGTGTTGATTGCAGGACCTTCTTCTTCAGGAAAAACAACATTTGCAAAAAGATTAGAATTAGAATTAAGACTAAATGGATTAAAAGTAAAAACAATATCTGTTGACAATTATTTTGTGGAAAGAAAAGATACACCAATAGATGAAAATGGAGAATATGACTTCGAGTCAATAGATGCTATTGATAAAACACTTTTAAATGATAATTTATTAAAATTATTAAATGGTGAAGAAATTAAAATGCCGACATTTAATTTTCAAAAGGGTACAAAAGAATACAAAGGCAGTACAATGAAACTAGAAAAAGATGAGATATTAATAATGGAAGGGATTCATTGTTTAAATGATGAGCTTACATATTTAATACCAAAAGAACAAAAATTTAAAATTTATATTAGTGCATTAACAGTACTTAATATAGATTATTATAACAGAATTTCTACAACAGATACGAGATTAATAAGAAGAATAGTAAGAGACAATCAATTTAGGGGATATAACGCTTTGCATACATTACAAATGTGGCCATCTGTAAATAAAGGGGAAACAAAAAATATATTTGCATATCAAGAAGAAGCAGATGTAATGTTTAATTCATCTTTAATATATGAACTTAGTGTACTAAAAGACTATGCAATACCTTTATTAAAAGATATAGGCCCTGAAATTGCCGAATATTCAGAAGCTAAAAGAATATATTCAATGCTTAGTTATTTTGAATCAATACCATCAAACTTAGTACCAATGAATTCTTTACTTAGAGAATTTATTGGTGGAAGTATATTTGAAGAGGAGATATAATTTGAAAAAATTTAACGAAATAGATGAAGAATTTATATGTGAAAATTGTGGAAAAAAGGTAGAAAAATTAGGTTATTCTTGTAGAAATCATTGTAATCATTGCTTATATTCAAAACATGTAGATAAAAATCCTGGCGATAGACAAGAAGAATGTCATGGATTACTAGAGCCAATTGGTATTGAAATGAATAGCAAAAAAGGATATGTAATAATATATAAATGTAAAAAATGTGGACAAATTAGAAAAAACAAAGCAGCAAAAGACGATAACATGGATTTAATAATAAACCTAAGTGTAACAAAATAGTATATCTTAGAAAAAATTAAACGAACCAGATTTATACTTTTTTAAAAAGTATAAATCTGGTTCATATTAAAAATATATATCAAATAAATTTACCTAATATTTTGCAAAGCTTCAATTCTATCTTCTATAGTAGGATGAGTAGAAAACAAGCTTGCTTTTTTCTTACCATTAGCTTCTTTTTTAAATGGATTTACAATATACATATTTTCTGTTGCTTTATTTGCAACTTTTAATTCATTAGGATCTTCATCAAGTTTTCTTAAAGCTGATATTAATCCATCTGGATTTCTTGTAAATTCTACAGCAGTACTGTCTGCTAAAAATTCTCTTCTTCTAGAAACAGCCATTTGCATTATTTTTCCAAGTATCGGAGCAAGTATTAAAAGAACTAATCCTATAAGCATAAAAAATGCATTTCCTTTACTATCGTTATCTTTATCTCCGCCACTTCTATAAAAGAAAGTTCTAGTAAAAATATCAGAAAGCATTACGATAAAACCTACCATTACAGTTACAACAGCAGAAAGTAATATATCATAATTTTTTATATGTGCCATTTCATGTGCAATAACTCCTTCTAATTCGTAGTATTCTAATTTTTCTAAAAGGCCAGTAGTTACACAAATAATAGAGTGTTCTGGATTTCTACCAGTAGCAAAAGCATTTGGTTGCGGATCTTCTACAACATATAATTTAGGTTTGTGTGAAAGTCCTGATGAAATCATTAATCCTTCTAAAATATTTATTATTTTTTTATCTTCCTCTTCGGTTGCAGGTCTTGCTTTAGTTACCGATAAAATAATTTTATCACTATTATAGTAAGAAGCCCAGCTTGCAAAAATTGAAAAGCCTAAAGATATCATAATTGCAACAGGAGCACTTATATCAAAAGCCATACAAATATAGTACAAAATCAATGTAATTATTAAAACAAAACCAAAAACAATAAATATTGATTTTCTTTTATTTTTTTTTATATCATCAAACATATAAATCACCTAAAATTATTATATCATTATTATTATTTTATTACAACAAAAATGAAACTTTTTGCCCGGGGCAATTTCTCCCATTTTCTCAAAATGAAACTTTTTGCCCGGGGCAATTTCTCCCAACAAATTATCTGTATATGCCTTGTAAAAAAGATGAAAAAATGATAGAATTCAATAAAGTAACATTTCATTTAATATTTAGTCCAGATATTGAATAAATATGTATAAAATCGATAGGAGAGTTATGGATAAAATATATAACCAATTGATTAGTTTTTTAAATAATAAACAAATATATTTTAATGAGCCAATGAGTAAGCATACATCATTCAAAATAGGTGGACCAGCAGATATGTTTATAAAACCAAAAAATATATATGAATTGAAAGCAGTACTCAAAATTGCAAGTGAAAATAATGTACCTATAACAGTTATAGGTAACGGAAGTAATCTTTTAGTAAAAGATAGTGGAATAAGGGGTATAGTAATAAAGCCTGATTTTAAAGAAATAGAATTTTTAGAAGATGATAAAGTTAAAGTTGGTTCAGGTGTATTATTATCTAAGATTTCAAATGAAGCATATAATAAAAATTTAACAGGTTTAGAGTTTGCAATTGGTATACCAGGTACAATTGGTGGAGCAATTAGAATGAATGCAGGGGCTTATGGAAGTGAGTTTAAGGATATTGTAATCTCTTCTGAATATTTGGATGAAAATTTAAAATTACAAGAGATAAATAATGAAAATCATAATTTTAAATATAGGTATAGTAGGTTTAATAAAAATAAAGATGACATTATCATATCTAGCACATTACAACTAAAAAAAGGAAACAAAGAAGAGATTAAATCCAAAATGGAAGCAAATATAAAATCTAGAAAAGATAAACAACCTATAAATTTTCCAAGTGCAGGTAGTATATTTAAAAGAGGAGATGGATATATAACTGCGGAGCTTATTGATAAATGTGATCTAAAAGGTTATAATGTAGGAGATGCTTATGTATCAGATGTGCATGCAGGATTTATAGTAAATAAAGGAAAAGCCACTGCAAAAGATGTGCTTTTACTTATTGATATAATAAAGAAAAAAGTGTATGACAAATTTAAGATTAATATAGATTTAGAAATAGAAGTTTTAGGAGAAGATTAGAAATGAAAAATTTTTTGAATTGGTTTAAGAATAGTACAAAAATAAAAAGATGGATGTTTTTAATATTAGTAGGAATTATACTTACATGTTTTGGCTTTTCTAAAGTATTATCATCTAATAGATTGGGATTTGGAGATTTAATACAAATAATAATAACATTTGTTGTTGGTTTTACTTGCTTTGTTTTAGGTATTGTATATATACAAAGAAGAAATCTTGAACTTTTAATAGAAAAGACTAATGTAGATGAATCAGGTAGCAATTCAGAATTAAAAAAATTAGTTACTAAAAATCCTATATATGAAAAAGGACCTAATATTGTAGTAATAGGTGGTGGAAACGGGATTAACAATATATTAAAAGGACTTAGAAATTATACAAGTAATCTAACTGCAATAGTTACAGTATCTACTTATGGAAAACCATCAACTACTTCTATTAAAGAGTTAAAATTAAACCCAATAGATGATATAAAAAGTAGTTTAGTAGCACTTTCTCCAAATGAAAAGGAAATGAGTAGTTTAATAAATTATACTTTTACAGAAGGGAAACTTAAGAATTTAAATTTTGGAGATGTATTTTTATATGGAATGCAGAAAGTGTATGGAGATTTTACAAATAGTATTGAAAAATCAAGAAATATATTATCAATGGTTGGAAGAGTTCTTCCTGTAACCTTGGATGAAATGAATATATGTGCAGAATTACAGGATGGAACTGTAGTGACAGATAAAAGCAAAATATCAGAGACAGTATCAAACAAGGTAACAAAAATTAATAGAGTATATATAAATCCATCAAACTGCAGAACTGCTCCAGGTGTATTAGATGCAATTAAAAACGCTGATGCAATAATTATTGGGCCAGGAAGTCTTTATACAAATGTTATACCAAATCTTCTTATAAAAAATGTATCAAAAACAATAAAAGAAAGTAAAGCATTAAAGATATATATATCTAATATTATGACAGAGCCAGGTCAAACTGATGATTACGATGTATCTGATCATATAAATAGTATATTAGAACATAGCGGAGATGGAATAATAGATTTTTGCATATCAGATGTAGGGGAGATTGTACCTGAATATGTAAGAAAATATAATTTGATGGGGTCAGATATTGTTAATATAGATACTTCAAATATTAGAAGTAAAGGAATAAGATTAATTAAAGGTGAACTTGCAGTAGCAGAAGGAAATTATATAAGACATGATCCAGATAAAACGGCTAAATTAATTATAGAACTAATCTGTGGAGATTTAAAATTTAAAGATAAGCACAATGACGAACAATATATGTTATTAAATTCAAAATTAAAAGAAGAAAATAAAAAGGCAAAAAAAGAAAAGAAAAAAGCAAAAAGATTAAAAGAAGATAAGAAAGAAAAAAATAGCGATGAAATAATAAAAAGAAAAAGTAAATTTAGTAATAAATATAAAGATAGAATTGAATCTATTAAAGAAAGCGAAAAAACAAGATTAGAAAATATTAGAATACATGAGAAAGCTAAAGAAATGATAGATGAAGAAGAACAAAAAGAAAAAGAAAAATTTTTGAAAGAAACATATAGCAAAAAAGAAAAAAAATAAATTGCAAATGAGGGACTGTCCCCAAAGAAACATCTTAGCAAAATTAATTTTGGAGGAATATACAAATGAAAATAGAAACAAAAAACTTACCATTAAAAGAAGGTATAAATAGAGAATGGATTATAACAAATGGAATAGGAGGATATTGTTCATCAACAATATTTGGGATTAATACTAGAAAATATCATGGGTTATTAGTTGCACCACTTACACCTCCTGCAAGAAGGTATCTTATACTTTCTAAATTAGATGAATCACTAGAGATAAGTGGTACAAGCTATAAATTATACTCAAATATATGTGAGAATTATATATCAGAAGGATATAAATATCAAACAGAATTTGAAAAAGAGTATATTCCAATATTTACATACAAGATAAATAATGTTACTGTAAAAAAGTTAATATGTATGGAATATAGAAAAAATACTGTGTGTGTTTTGTATAAAATAGATAATCCAGATGAAAGTTTTAAATTTACAATTTGTCCAATCGTGAATTTTAGAGATTTTCATACAATGACTACTAATCATGAATTTTTACTAAAACAAAACGTAAAAGATAAAAAAATAAAATTAGAAATAGATGGAAACTCAAATAATCCAATATATATGCATATATCAGACGGAAAATATATTAATCATAATAATGATACATTTAAAAACATGTACTATTTGGAAGAAGAAAAAAGAGGCTTCTTCCCTGAAGAAAATTTATGTGTTCCAGGAAGATATGAGGTAACTGTGCCTGCAAATTCACAAAAAGAAATTGAATTTGTATGTTCATTAGAAGAAAACATTGAAGAAATAGATGTAAAAAAAGTTATAAATAAAGAAGAAGCCAGAATAAATGAACTAATGTATAAAACTGAATTAATAGAACAAGATACTGAAAAATTATCAAAAAAGGACATAGAGAAAAGAAATTTATTAAGAGACTTTTGTATAGCAACAGATAGTTTTATAGTATATAGGCCAAATTTTGCACTACATACGATAATTGCTGGGTATCCTTGGTTTTTGGATTGGGGAAGAGATAGCTTAATTTCGTTTGAAGGTTTATTATTAGCAACTAAAAGATACGATATAGCAAAGGAAGTTTTACTTACTACAATAAGAGATATAAAATTTGGACTTGTTCCTAATGGATATTCAGGATATGATAATAGACCACTTTATAACAGCGTAGATAGTTCACTTTTATTATTTGAAGCAGTATATAAATATTTAAAATATACTGGAGATTACGAATTTATTAAAAATAGCATATATGATAAATTAGTAATAGTAATAGATAACTATATAAGAGGAATAGACTTAGATGATAACAATATATTTTTAGATAAGGATGGACTTATTTCATCAGGAACAGAAAACACACAAAATACGTGGATGGATGCAAAATATGGAAACCTAGCATTTACACCTAGAAATGGAAAAGCAGTTGAAGTTAATAGCATGTGGTATAACAGCTTAAAAATAATGCAAGAACTTAGTAATAAATTTGGAAAAAGAAAACAAGCAAAAAAATATGAAGAATTAGCAAATAAATGCAAGGAATCATTTGAAACTAAATTTTATAACAAAAAGAAAAAATGTTTATATGACGTACTAGGAGATGCAAAAGTAAGACCAAATCAATTATTTGCAACAGCACTTAGTCATCCAATTATGGAACCAAATAGCCAAATAGCTGAAGAAATGTTTGAAACAGTAACTAAAAAATTATTAAATAAATATGGTTTAAAAACTCTTGCAAAAGGAGAAAAAGGATATATAGATATTTATGAAGGAGATAGTTTTAAAAGAGATTCAAGCTATCATCAAGGCATAACATGGCCGTGGCTTTTAGGTTTATACTATGATACTATAAATAACAAAATAAAGTTTGAAAAAGATTTAATTAAGAAGAAAAACTTAAAAGAAAAAAGAAAAGAATTTATTGAGACTACAAGAAAAACATTTGAAAAAGATATGTTAGAAAGAGGTACAATAGGTACTATTTCAGAAATATATGATTCAAAAACTCCATATTTGCCTAAAGGGACAATGTCTCAGGCTTGGAGCGTATCAGAAGTATTTAGAATAATTATAGACTATTGGAAATAATAGAAGGGGTAAAAAATGAGAATATTAGGAATTGACCCAGGATTTGCAATAACAGGATACAGTATAATAGATTATCAAGGAAATAAATTTAAATTAATAGAAGCACGGAGCAGTTACTACAAAGGCAGGAGTATCATTTCCATTAAGGCTTACAAAAATATATGATGATTTAACCCTGCTTATAGATAAGTACAAACCAGACGCAATATCAGTAGAAGAACTATTTTTTAATAATAATGCAAAAACAGCAATAAATGTAGCACAAGCAAGAGGTGTTGTTTTAATAGTAGGATGTAAAAACAATGTACCAACATTTGAATACACACCACTTCAAATAAAACAAGCAGTAACAGGATATGGAAGAGCAGATAAAATGCAAGTTCAAAAAATGGTAAAAACAATTTTAAATGTTGAAACACTTCCAAAACTAGATGACACAACAGACAGTATGGCAGCTGCAATATGCCACGCACATTCATGCAAATTCTCAGAAAAATTGTAGTTTGTAGGGATAAATTCAACAAAAAGGGACAGACCCCTTTTGTTGAATTCTTAATATTAAACAAAAGGGGTCTGTCCCTTTTTGTTGAATTTATCCTAACTTAAAGGAGAAAACAATGACAGTAGATAATCTAGAAAAATATTTAAAACAAGGAAAATTAAATAGTATATATTTGTTTTATGGTGAAGAACTATATCTATTAGAAAATGCAGTAAAAAAAATAAAAAAGCTATTTGGAGAATTAGTATTAGGAATCAACTATATACAAATAGACGAGACCAATATCGACAATTTAATATCGGACATAGAAACACCTGCATTTGGCTTTGAAAAGAAATTAATAATTATAAAAAATTCAGGATTACTAAAAAAAGAACGTAAATCAAATTCAAAAGCAAGTAATGAGCTACAAAAAAAGATATCAGAGTATATAAAACAAAACATAGAAACAATAAAAAACACAGTTGTATTAGTATTTATAGAAGAAGATATTTCAAAATGCGAGTTGCAAAAAATCTTAGAAGAAAATGGTATAGTTTGCAATTTTGAAAGATTAAAACCAATAGATATAAAAAGAAGATTAAAGGCTATTTGCAATGCCTATGAAGTAAATGTAGATGAAAGAACTTTGGATTTACTTATAGAAACATCTGGAACAAATATGCAGAATTTAATAAATGAAATTAGAAAACTTATTGAATATTCAGGAAAGGGAGGCACTATAACAAAAGAATCAGTACAAAAACTTGCAATAAAAGAATTTGAAGCAAGAATATTTGATTTAACAGATGAATTAGGTAAAAAAGATATATCAAAAGCTATGGAAATATTAAAAGAACTAATATATAATAAAGAACCAATACAAAAAATATTAATAACATTATATAATCATTTTAAAAAAGTATATTTAAGCAAATTATGTATTGAGAGAAATAGAGATATATTACCTGTTTTAAATTTAAAACCAAATCAAACATTTTTGGTATCTAAATACAAAAGACAAGCAGGGTATTTTAAAACAGATGAATTAAGAAAAATATTAGATGAACTAATAAAGTTAGATAATAATTATAAATCTGGCTTAATAGATATAAATATAGGATTAGAAGCAATACTATGTGCATATATTTAAAATAAAGGATGTGAAACAATGAAACTACTGTTTATATTAGGAATAATATTAGTAATGTTTGGAGTAATACTAATATATGATGCAAGACCGATAACAAAGAAAATATTTAGTTTTGGAGATCAGAATGACGCTACACTTGGACTAAAATTAGTAGGCTTTTTATTTAGTGTAATTGGAATGATATTAGTTTATTGTAATATGTAAAAAATTGTGACTGGTAAGTGAAAATGTCTCAAATTTTTATAATGTTGGCAAATAAAAATGTCTTAAATTAACAAAA
>CANQWF010000031.1 GCA_947627485.1 uncultured Clostridia bacterium | reverse complement strand
AAGCTGGATCGCGTAACTGAGAAACAAATAATTATTAACCTTTCCTACGAACCAATTAAACATTTCTACAAACTACAGTTTATCTAAATAAAGGAGAAAAATTATGAAAGTAATGTGCATATCAGATATTCATGGAAATATTGAAAACCTTAAAAAAATAATAAAAAGGTTTAACGAAGAAAATGCAGAAAAGCTACTTATTTTAGGGGACTTTTCCAGCTATTACTATTCATCAACAGATTTTGAGATAGCGGAAATTCTAAATAATATAGCAGGAGCAATTATTGCTGTTAAAGGTAATTGTGATAATTCACACATAGATGAATTATTTAATTTTGAATTAGGATATTTAAAAACAATAGAGGTAAATGGAATTAAGGTAACATTAACACATGGACATATTTATAATAGAAATCATTTACCAGATAATTGTGGAAAAATTTTTTTATCTGGACATACACATGTAAGTATGATAGAAAAAAATGGAGATCGAATTTTTGCAAATCCTGGTTCTATTTCTAAACCAAGAGGAGGAACAAAGAAAAGTTATATTATAATTAATGAAGAGAGTATAGAATTAAAAACTCTCGATGGAGAAATAATTAAAAGTTTAAAAATAAATGTAAAATCTTGACATTTTTAAATAAAATATTGTATAATGAATATACTAATATTGATACATTTTAATGTATCAAAAATGAGAGAGTTCCTGCTTTAGTGGAAGATTAAAAATGAGAGAGTTCCTGCTTTAGTGGAAGATTAAAAATGAGAGAGTTCCTGCTTTAGTGGAAGATTAAAAATAGGGGGATTACATAGTAATCTCTCTATATTTTTTATAAAAAGGAGATTTACATATGGAAATTGAGTTAAAAATAAAAAATGGACATTTAATGGTATATGAAGTGAATTGCAAATATAGAAAATATTTAGAACAATTTGAAAATAAAGTATCTCAAAAAGATAGTAGGAAATTCTATGGAATTTTAATTAGAAAAGATAAATATGAATACTGTATTCCATTTACATCAAAAGTAAAACATAGAAATTCTAAATTGACTATTAATATAAAGAATAAAAATAAAATAATTGCTCAATTATTACTAAATAATATGATTCCAATTAAAGAAGATCAAATAAAATTAGTAGATATTGAAAAAGAAAAATATTCTGATTATTTAAAAAGTGAAATAATATATTTAAGTAATAAAAAAGTAATAAATGAAATAATAAATAAAACTGGCAATATTTTTAATGTTTTATCTGATAATAAAAATATTGATTATAAATTCTTTAAAAAATTATGTTGCAATTTTGATAGATTAGAAGAAGTATATTTGAAATATAATGGCGAATTCTAATAAAAAATTAAAAAAAACCTTTTCAATTGATTAACATATATGATACAATATCTAAGAATTGAATGGAGGTTTTTATATGAAAGATATAGCATATAAAAGAATATTACTAAAGCTAAGTGGAGAAGCATTAGCAGGAGAAAAGAAAACAGGAATAGAATCATCAACAGTTGCTAAGATATGTGACAAAATAAAAGAAATAGTAGATATGGGAGTAGAAGTATCAATTGTAGTAGGTGGAGGAAACTTTTGGAGAGGCAGAGACGGGCATGAGATGGAAAGAACCACGTCTGATTATATGGGAATGCTTGCAACTACTATAAATGGATTAGCTCTTCAAGATGCACTTGAGGCAAGAGGAATATATACAAGACTTCAAACAGCAATAGAAATGAGAGAAATAGCAGAACCATATATAAAAAGAAAAGCAATAAAACATTTAGAAAGAGGAAGAGTTGTAATTTTTGCATGTGGTACACGGTAATCCATATTTTTCAACAGATACGGGAGCAGCACTCCGTGCAGCAGAAACAGATGCAGAAGTTATTCTACTTGCAAAAACAATAGATGGAGTTTACTCAGCAGATCCAAAATTAGATTCAAATGCAGTAAAATATGATGAAATAACATATTTAGATATACTAAATCAAGACTTAAAAGTAATGGACTCAACAGCAACATCACTTTGTAGAGATAACCAAATACCATTAGTAGTATTTGGAATAGACGACCCTGAAAATATCGTAAGAATTATAAAAGGTGAAAGAATAGGAACATTAGTTAAATAAGCAAATGAAAAGCAGCATCTTGCGTCGTTAAAATTATAATTAAAATCCTCAATGTACTTATGTACACCTCCGGTATTTAATTATAATTTTGCCTAGCAATATACTACTTTTGATTTGCTTAATATTAAAAAAAGAATTCAAATTTTGAAAGGAGAAATTAAATTATGGATTTTAAACATATTGAAGAAAAAATGGACAAAAGAATTAATGCTTTAGTAGAAAATTTTGCAGAAGTAAGAGCAGGGAGAGCAAATCCTGCTATATTAAACAAAATAAAGGTAGATTATTATGGAACACCAACACCAATTAATCAAGTAGCAGGTATTTCTGTACCAGAAGCAAGACTAATAGTTATACAACCTTGGGATGCTAATCTACTAAAAGAAATTGAAAAGGAGATATTAAAAGCAGAAATAGGAATTAATCCTAATAATGATGGAAAGGTTATAAGACTTGCATTTCCAGAACTAAATGAAGAAAGAAGAAAAGAAATAGTAAAAGAAATTAAAAAAATAGCAGAAGATGCTAAAGTATCAATTCGTTCTGTAAGAAGAGAAGGTATAGATGAAGCTAAAAAATTACAAAAAGATAACGAAATGACGGAAGACGAATTAAAATCAGCAGAAGATCAAATTCAAAAAATAACAGATTCAAAGATAGCTGAAGTAGATAAGATTCTTGCAGAAAAAGAAAAAGAAGTTATGAGCGTATAAATTATAAAGCTTTTTGAAAATAATTTTCAAAAAGCTTTCATTTTTTTTATATATTATGATAGAATAGTAATGTTAAAAATAATATAATGAAAGGTAATAAAAATGAGCGAAATTGATAAAAACAACTTACCAAAGCATATTGCAATAATAATGGATGGAAACAGAAGATGGGCAAAAAATAAAGGACTAACTACAAGAGACGGACATAAAGCTGGAGCAGATGCTCTTGAAAACATATCAAAATTTTGCAATGAAATAGGGATACAGTACTTAACTGTTTACGCATTTTCAACAGAAAATTGGAAAAGAAGTAAAGAAGAAGTATCTGCATTAATGGCAATACTTAGAATATATGTAGATTCATTTTTAAGAGAAAAAAATAAACAAAATATAAGAATAAAATTGTTAGGAGATATATCGGGATTATCAAAGGGATTGCAAAAATCAATAAATAAAGCAATTGAGACAACAAAAAGTAATACAGGACTTACACTAAATATAGCATTTAATTATGGTGGAAGACCAGAACTTATAAGAGCAATGAAAAATATTGCAAAAGAAGTTAAAGAAAATAAAATAGATATTGATGATATAAACGAAGAACTTATTTCTAATCATTTATATACTGCAGGTCAGCCTGACCCAGACTTACTTATAAGAACAAGTAGGGAGCTTAGAACAAGTAATTTTTTACCTTGGCAATTAGTATATACAGAGTTTTATTTTCCAGACAAACATTGGCCTGATTTTGGAAAAGAGGATTTATTAGAAGCAATAAGGGTATATCAAAAAAGAAATAGGAGATTTGGAGGAAGACCATAAATTTTATTCATTAAAATAAATAAGGAGAAGTTGATGAAGTTAAAAAGAATCTTAAGTGGAATAATAGGATTTCCAATTGTAGCATTAATTTTAATATTTGGAAATATATATGTAATAGATGTGTTCTTTGCAATTGTCGCACTGATAACAATACATGAATATTTAAATAGTTTCAAAGAAAAATATAAACCTGTAAAATGGATTGGATATTTATCATGCACACTAATTGCTTTTTTACATATAATTCCCAATAATTATTTATTATATGTAGTAGCACTATCTACATCTGCAATAATTGCAATATTATTTATAAAAGTAGTATTAAGCAGTATGAAAACTAGTATAATAGATATAATGATAACATTTTTTGGAATATGCTACATAGTATTTTTCTTATCATTTATTGCCTTGTTACATGGAATTGAAAATGGTAAATATTTAATTTGGTTTATTCTAATTGCAGCTTGGGGAACAGATACATGTGCATATTTTGTTGGAAGCAGATTTGGAAAACATAAATTCACTAAAATTAGTCCAAAAAAATCAATAGAAGGATGTATAGGTGGGACAATAGGTGCAATATTAATTACAATAATATATACATTTGCTATAAATAAGTTAGCAGGTTTAGAAATATCTTACATATATATATCATTAATAGGATTTATTTTAAGTATTTTAAGTCAAATAGGAGATTTATCAGCGTCAAGCATAAAAAGAGCAATGGAAATAAAAGATTTTGGAAACTTAATTCCAGGGCATGGAGGAATGCTTGATAGAATTGATAGTATAATATTTATAGCACCATTTGCATATTTTTTATTAACTTTAATTTGAAAAATTGTAGTTTGTTTTTTAGGTTCTTTAGGGAAGGTTATAATTATTTGTTTCCAACGCGAATTCCGTTACTGAAACTGTAAGTTGCTAAAAGCAACAACAGTTTCATGTAACGAAAGCTGGATCGCGTAACTGAGAAACAAATAATTATTAACCTTTCCTACGAACCAATTAAACATTTCTACAAACAACAATTTATCTCATAAATTTCGAAAGGAGTCTGTATTTTGATTTTATTTTTAATAAATGCATTAAAAATAATATTTTTATTAGGATTTTTAATATTCATACACGAGGGTGGTCATTTCTTAGTTGCTAAAGCATGCAAAATTAAGGTAAAAGAATTTGCAATTGGATTTGGTCCAACAATTTGGAAAAAACAAGGTAAAGAGACAAAATATGCTTTAAGACTAATACCACTTCGGTGGATTTGTAAATATGCTCCGGAGAGGAAGAACGTTCAGAAGAACAAGGTTCATTTAGCAAAGCAAGTATACCTAAAAGAATTGCAGTAGTATTTGCTGGAGGAGCAGTTAATATTATATTTGGATTATTAGTATATTTTGTATTAGTCTCATCTACAGGGAATTATATAACTACAACAATCGATACAGTTGTGCCAGATTATTCAGCAGAAGAAGTAGGCTTGAGTCAAGGCGATGAAATATTAAAAATAGATGGAAAAAAAGTTAGATTAAGAAGTGATATAGATGAAAAAATACAAAATTCTAACGGAGAAGAGATAACACTTACAATTAAAAGAAATGATGAAATAAAAGACATAAAACTTATTCCAAATGTAGAACAATCAAAAGCAATTGGAATATATTTAGGAACTCAAGATGATGATTTGTCAGGAGAAATAAAAAGCATATATCAAAATTCGCCGGCAGAAAAAGTTGGGATTCAAGCAGGAGATAAGATATTAAGCATAAATGGAGAAAAGCCGGAAGGTGATCCATATAAAATAGTAAATTTAATTTCAGAGAGTAAAACTGATGAAATATTATTAGAAATTGAAAGAAATGGCGAAATAAAAACATTTAATGTAAAACCAGAAATTCAAAAATCATATAAAATTGGAGTAACATTTAAATTAGCAGACAATAATTTTATAAACAATATATATTATGGATTCTGGGATACAACTGAATTTTCTTTATCCATAGTAGATAATTTAAAAATGATGTTTAGTGGAAAAGTAAGTGCAGACCAACTTATGGGACCTGTAGGAATATCTCAAGTAGTTTCTAAAACACAAGGAGTAATAGAATTTGTATATATGTTAGCACTAATATCATTATCATTAGGTGTAACTAATTTACTTCCATTCCCACCGCTAGATGGAGGTAAAATACTAATTTTAATAATAGAGTGGATAAGAAGAAAACCAATAAAAGAAAATACAGAAATAGCAATACAAATGGCAGGATTTTGTTTGCTTATTGGATTATCAATATATGTAACATATAACGATATATTAAGGATATTTTAAACGATTCTATGGACTATTGTAAAATTATACTAAACACAAAATACCAATTATAGAAGGGATGAAAAAAAACAAATGCTAAATGTAGTAAAAGACGTATTTAAAGATTATAAAGAACAAAATAATATACAAGATGCAAAAATAGAAAATATAAATTTATTCAAAAAAAGCAATAAATTAGAAATAAATTTAATAACAGAAAAGCAAATAACATTGCAAGAACTTGAAAGATTTGAAGAATATTTAAAAAACAGATTCCAAATAGAAAAAATATCCTTAAACATAAAAAATAGGGAAAAAGGGGCAAGGCCCCTTTTTCACCAAGAACTAAAAAAGGGATGGGAAAGCATTGTAAAATATATTTCAAAAAAATATCCTTTGACAAAGGCTATATTGGACAAAAGTAATGTTGAAGTGGAAGATAATAAAGTTATAGTTTTTTTGAATACCAAAAATGCAGATTTTCTACATAATTACGAAATTGATGAAGAGATAGAAAAAATAATAGAAAATATATATGGAGAAAAAACAAAAGTTGAATTTAAAGAGAGTGTTACAGAAGATACTTTAAAAAAACAGACAGAGTTTTTGGAAGAGATAGAGAAAAATGCATGTGAAGATTTAATGCATGAAATAAATGTCCAAAATGAAATAGCTCATAAAATGGAGAAACAAAAGAAAGAGATAGGAGAACTTGATAATCAAGAAGAAAGAAAAAGCCCATTAATATTAGGAAGAACAGATAAAATTAAAGATAAAATAGTAAATATATCTGATTTAACTCCAGACTATGGAAGAGTTGCAATAGAAGGAAAAGTTATTAGTGTAGATTCAAGGGAATTAAAAAATGGAAAAACCCTTGCAATGTTTAATATTTATGATGGTACAAGTACTATTACTTGCAAGTCTTTTATAGATGCTGAAAAAGCAGATAAAGTAATGTCTAGATTAGAAGATGCAAAAAGATTAAAAATAGCAGGAAATGCACAATTTGATAATTATGTAAAAGAACTAGGGGTAATAGCAAATATAATTGTAGAATTGCCAGATATTGAAGATATAAAAAGAATGGATTTAGCAAAAGAAAAAAGGGTAGAACTTCATCTTCATACGCAAATGAGTCAAATGGATGGAGTTAGTTCTGCTACAGATTTAATAAAAAGAGCAAGTTCTTGGGGAATGAAAGCAATAGCAATTACAGACCATGGAGTAGTTCAAAGTTTTCCAGAAGCAAAGCACGTTGCTGACAATTTAGGAATAAAAGTTATATATGGAGTTGAAGCATATTTAGTACCTGATGATAATGCTATTGATTTATCAGATGGGATGGATGAAGAATATATAGTTTTAGATATAGAAACAACAGGACTTTCATTTAGAACAGAAAAAATAACAGAAATTGGAGCAGTAAAAGTAAAAAACGGAGAAATTATAGATACATTTGAGTGCTTTGTAAATCCAGAAGTACCAATTCCAAAAAAAATAGTTGAGATAACTCATATAACGGACGAAATGGTTAAAGATGCAGAAACAATTGATATAGTAATGCCTAAGTTTTTAGATTTTATAGGAAATTTAAAATTAGTTGCACATAATGCAGATTTTGATGTGGGATTTTTAAAATATAATGCAGAGAATTTGGGACTGAAAATGGATAATGAATATATAGATTCTTTGAAATTATCTAGACAATTATATCCAGAATTTAAAAAACATAAATTAGGAATAATTGCAGAAAAATTAGGAATAAAAGTAGAGAATGCACATAGGGCTTTAGATGATGTTAAAACACTTGTACAAGTATTTGTAAAGATGTTAGAAAAAGTAAATCAAGAAGAGCCTAAAAAAAGAGGAAAGAAAAAAGAAGAGAAAAAAGAATTATATAAAACACTTCCTTCATATCATGCTATAATACTTGTAAAAAATTATAAAGGTTTAAGAAATTTGTATGAGTTAATATCAATATCACATCTAAACTATTTTTACAAAAAACCCCGTATTTTAACAAGTGTGCTAGAAAAATATAAAGAAGGATTAATACTTGGAAGTGCTTGCGAGCAGGGGGAATTATATAGGGCAATAGTTGCAGGAAAATCAGATGAAGAAATAGAAAAAATAGCAAGCAGATATGATTACTTAGAAATACAACCATTAGGAAATAACGAATTTATGGTAAGAAATGGAACTGTAGCAGATGAAGAAGGATTAAAAGATATTAATAGAAAAATTGTAGCTCTAGGAGATAAACTAGGTAAAAAGGTTGTGGCAACATGTGATGTACATTTTATGGATCCAGAAGATGAAATATATAGAAGAATATTAATAGCAGGTCAAGGTTTTTCTGACGCTGATGAACAAGCACCACTTTATTTAAGAACGACAGAAGAAATGCTAAAAGAATTTGAATATTTAGGTAGAGAAAAGGCATATGAAGTAGTTGTAACAAATACAAATATCATTTCAGATATGTGCGAAGAAATAAGCCCAATATCGTCAGAAAAATGTCCACCAGTATTAGAGAATGCAGAAAAAGATATAGAAGATATATGTACAAATAAAGCAAAAGAATTGTATGGTGATCCATTACCACAAATAGTACAAGATAGATTAAAAAGAGAATTAGACTCAATTATAAAAAATGGATTTTCAACACTTTATATTATTGCTCAAAAATTAGTTTGGAAATCTAATGAAGATGGATATTTAGTAGGGTCAAGAGGTTCTGTTGGTTCATCATTTGTAGCAAATATGTTAGGAATAACAGAAGTAAATTCACTTCCACCACATTATAGATGCCCAAAATGCAAATATTCAGATTTTACTGATTATGGCATAAAAAATGGAGTCGACTTGCCAGATAGAGTATGTCCTAAATGTGGAGAAAAATTATGCAAAGATGGAATGGATATACCATTTGAAACATTTTTAGGATTCAATCGGAGATAAAGAACCTGATATTGACTTAAACTTTTCTGGTGAATATCAGTCAAAAATACATAAATATGCAGAGGTAATCTTTGGACAAGGTAAAACTTTTAAGGCAGGAACTGTTGGTACTATAGCAGATAAAACAGCATTTGGATATGTAAAAAACTATTATGAGGACAGAAATATTCCAGTTACAAATGCAGAAATTTCAAGATTAGTTGCAGGATGTACAGGAGTAAAAAGAACAACTGGTCAACATCCTGGCGGAATTATAGTAGTACCACATGGAAGAGAAATATACGAATTTACACCAGTACAGCATCCAGCAGATGACCCAAATTCAGATATAATAACAACACATTTTGATTATCATTCAATAGATAAAAACTTGCTTAAGCTAGATATGTTAGGACATGACGATCCAACAGTAATTAGAATGTTACAAGATTTAACAGGAGTAGACCCAAAAACTATTCCACTAGATGATAAAAAAACAATGAGTTTGTTTACATCAACAAAGGCATTAGGAGTTGAACCAGAACAAATTCATTCTAAAACTGGATCATTTGGTATACCAGAGTTTGGAACGAAATTTGTAAGAGGAATGCTCGAAGATACAAAACCAACTACATTTGAAGAATTAATAAGAATATCTGGACTATCACATGGTACAGATGTGTGGCTTAATAATGCAGAAACATTGATAAAGGAAGGAAAAGCAACACTTAGTGAAGCAATTTGTACAAGAGATGATATAATGACATATTTAATTAAGAAGGGACTAAATCCAGACCACGCATTTAAGATAATGGAAGCAGTACGTAAAGGAAAAGTTGCAAAAGGTGCAGAACCTAAATGGGAAGAATATGTAGAAGAGATGAGAGAACATGATGTACCAGAATGGTATATAGATTCTTGTAAAAAAATAAAATACATGTTCCCTAAAGCACATGCTGTAGCATATGTAACAATGGCATTTAGAATAGCATGGTTTAAAGTATATTATCCACTGGCATATTATTGTGCATATTTCAGTATAAGAGCAGATGACTTCGATAGTGAAATAATGATATATGGAAAAGAAAAAGTAAAACAGAAAATGAAAGAACTAGAAGCATTAGGAAACAATATGTCTGTAAAAGAAAAAGGTGTGTATACAATACTTGAAATAGTATTAGAGATGTATGAAAGAGGATTTAAATTTTTACCAATAGACCTATACAAATCTCATAGTACAAAATTTTTAATTGAAGATGGAGCAATACGACCACCATTATCTAGTATACCAGGACTTCGGAGGAGTTGCCGCAGAAAGTATATACAAAGCAGTATTAGAAGAAAAAGGAAAATTCATGTCTATAGATGATTTTCAATTAAAATCAAAAGCAGGAAAAGCAGTAATAGAAATGCTTACAAAATTTGGATGTTTTAAAGGAATGAGCAAAAGTAATCAAATAAGTTTATTTGGATAAGATTTGAAACTTTTAGCTCGGAGCGATTTCTCCCATTTTTGAAACTTTTTGCCCCGAGCAAAATCTCCCACTTTTGAAGGTTTTGCCTGAAGTTAGAAATCCATAAGGAAATATTACAAGAATATGACAAATTAAATATATTTATGTAAAAATATACAAATTTTAAACTTTTATGATATAATTCATACAAATAAAATATAAAGGGGTGATAAAAGTGGAAGAAGAAAAAGTAGAACAAGTGGAACAAGCAGAAGTAAAAAACGAATCTAAAAAATTTGATTTTAAAGGATTTGATTATAAAAAATATCTTCCATATATAGGAATTGCAATAGCAATTATTGTAGTGATTATTATATTAGTAGCAGTATTAGGAGGAGGACCTAAAAAGGCAGTAAAAGGCTTTATAAGTGGAATGAACAATAAAAAAGTTTCTAAGGTTGTAAAAAATATTGATTTTGCAGGAATGAGTGCTTGGGGATATTCTTATGATGAAGATGACTTTTCAAAAGAAGATTACGATCAATTTATAGAAGATTACAAAGATATTGATAAAGATAGAATCAATGATGAAGAGGAATATATTAAAGATAGTATGGAAGATTTACTAGATAGCATGACTGATGATTATAAATCATATAAAATTAAAGTAGAAAAATTTAAAGATGTAGAAAAACTAGGAAAAGATTTATATGCAGTTGATGCAAAAGTATCTGTAGAAGCTAAACCTAAAGATAAAGATGAAACAAGTGAAATAGACGAATCAGAAGTAATTACATTTGTTGTTTATAAAAACAAATTAATTTCTTTAGGAGATATAGGATTATAAAATTAGTAATATTAAAATGGCAAAGAGCAGTTGCAAGACTGCTCTTTGTCATTTTAATAAGACACTTATAAAAATATTACTTAAATATTACATATTTTTTACAATTGCATTACATTTTTAAAAAACTCTTGAAAAAAATCTCTATATAATGTATAAAAAACATAATGAAACAATATTTAACAAAAAAAGGGGAGATATGTAATGTTAAAAAACAAAAGAATTTTATTAATAGGATTGGTATTATTATTACTAGCTATAATTCCAAACATGGCTAATGCAGCTGTAGAATATACGAGAAACATCTATTCAAATAATGGTAGTATGAAGTTTGTTTTTTCGGGACTAAAATTGGATAGAGAACAACAATATGAATTTGGACTTACTAAAACATCAGCAGAAGAAGTAAAAAAATGGCATTCAATAACAGAACACACAGATTCTACAGCAACAGTTGATATTATGACTACAACATCAGATTTTAGGACAGTTATAAATGCAGTTGATACTGGATATATAACCATAAGAAAAAAAGATGATAGCACAAATGAAAATATTTTAGACAATTTTGCAGTGGATTTAAAAACACCTTTCTTAATGCTAACTAACTATACAGTAATACCTAACGGCAAGGAATTTGACGTGGGTACTACACAGGGCATTCAAATAGCTTTAAGGTGTGCATCAAATAGCACAGCATATTATCAATATGAAAAAATTACAGATGAAAGTATAATAAATAAATATAAAGAAATTAAAGCAAAAAATGGTGATGTTATAGAAATGGAAAATATGCTAAAAACAACGGAACCTACTTCCAATTGGAATACATGGGAGTATTGGAATGGTTATGATTATGTTGCTGGAATGAATGGATATGGTTATCCACAAAAACATATAACTGTTCCCGATAGTGGACTGTATTATATGTGGGTTTATTTTTCAGGAAATAATCTTAAAAATGTATATGGATATATCCTAGTAGATAATTTACAGCCGGAAATTTCTTTAGAAGGTATATCTTTGCCTAAAACAGCTACCGTTGCGTTGGGCTCAACGCTAAAGTTAACACCTACTTTTAATCCTTCTAATGCTACAAATAAAATTGTAACATGGAGTTCAAGCGATGAAACAGTAGCGACTATTGATAATGCAGGAAAAGTAACTCCTAGAAAAATAGGATCTACAATTGTAACAGTAACTTCACAAGATGGAAATAAAAAAGCAACATGCACAGTTACAGTGACAAATGAGTCTGGTAGTGAAAACAAAGAAGACAAAACTAATAGTCAAGGTAAAACATATGATAAAGGCGTAACTACTAAAAAAGATACTACAGTAGCAACAGTAAAATTACCTAATACAGGTAAAGTAATACTTGCATGGATAATAGGAATAGTAGCTATATCTGGAATAACAGCACATATAAGATATAAAAAAATATATATTAAATAAATATTACAAAAATATAACAATATAATTACAATTAATGAAAACTACTTGAAAAAAATAGCAGATAATGATAAAAAGAGACATATAAATTATATAAAAGGAGAGATGAAATATGCTAGGAGAATTATTAGGATTATTTAAATATCCAGTAACAACATTTTCAAAAAGAGCAGAAGAAAGAAATATAAAGAAGGAGGCAATAATAGCAGGAATAATAGCAGTGGTAATAGCAGTAGTAACAGTTCTTACAAGCTATTTTGGAGTAGTAAAGGCAGTAAATAAAAAATACAAATCCTTAGATGATTACAATAAAAGTTCATTTTTAGGAGATGTAACAAAAGATGAATTTAAAGAAATGAAAAAAGAATACAAGTCAGATTTATTAGAAGATGTAAGTTTAGTTAAAACATTCTTTACAACACTTGCAGTTACAGCTGTAGCAATTGTAGTAGTTGCAGCAATACTATTTGTTATTGCAAGAATGGTAAAAAGTCCAAAAGATTATATAGAACTTTTTTCAATGGCAAACAGTTCATTCATAATTTATACATTAGGATTTTTATTAAATACAATCTTTTCATACATATATGCACCAATAGGAATAATAATACTATTTGCTGCATCAATATTTGCTACTCTAGCATTAGCTAATGCGTTTAGAGAAAGCATAGAAGTGGAAGATACAAATAAATTAGTAATTTATTCTACTATAGTTTTAACAGTAGTAGTTGCTATTTTAGTTATAATTGTAGCAGGATATATTAATAGTTTAACATCTTCATTAGGAGGATTATCTAGTCTATTAGATTTATAAAATTTATTATTAATTAAAACACACACTTTTAAATTGATTTTAAAAGTGTGTGTTTTTTTGCAAAATTATTACAATTTTTTTACAATTACATTACATTTTTAAAAAACTCTTGAAAAAAAACTCTATATAATGTATAAAAAACATAATGAAACAATATTTAACAAAAAAAGGGGAGATATGTAATGTTAAAAAACAAAAGAATTTTAATAGGATTATTGGTAACATTGATGATTCTTATATTACCAAGCATAGTAAAGGCAGAAGAAACACAGTCAGCCCAAGTGAAATTAAATGGAGTAACTGCAAATTTTACATATACATTGAATGAAGCAGGTGCAATTGAAAATTTAAAATGTACAAATGCAAGTGATTTAAAAGGAGCAATATCTATTCCATCAAAAATTCATGATAAAAATGTTGTGGCTATTGGAAATAATGCATTTAAAGGAGGAACAGGAATAACAGAAGTAACGATACCAAGTTCAGTAAAGGAAATAGGGTCTAATGCATTTGAAAATTGTACAAGTTTGAGTAAAGTAAATTTAGGAAGTATAGAGAACATATCATTTGATGTATTTAAAGGATGTACATCACTAAAAAGTATAAAGATACCAAAGACATTAAAACATGGAGCAACAGTATCATGTTTAAACAATAGTAATATTACAAGTATAACATTTGAAGAGGGATTAACAGTAATACCAAGTTATTTGTGTGCAAATACAGGAATAACAGAAGTAACAATACCAAGTTCAGTAAAGGAAATAGGGTCTAATGCATTTGAAAATTGTACAAGTTTGAGTAAAGTAAATTTAGGAAG
>CANQWF010000030.1 GCA_947627485.1 uncultured Clostridia bacterium | reverse complement strand
TATATTACTTATGTCAATCTATGTTTTCGTTTATGGTGGTGTCTCTTAAGACATGATGGTCTAGTCAGACTTAAAAAATAATATTATTTGAAAAAGTATTGATTGTAAAACAAAAAGATGATACAATACAAATGTTCGCAATATAAAAAGGAGGGATTTATTATGGATAATGCAAATGGAGATATTATAATATATCAAACAGATGATGGACTAACAAAAATAGATGTCAAAATTCAAAATGAAACAGTATGGTTATCTCAACAACAGATGGCTGAACTATTTGGTACTTCAAGAACAAATGTAATAGAACATATAAACAATATTTATTTAGAAGAGGAACTTGATAAAAATTCAACTTGTCAGAATTTCCGACAAGTTCAAAAAGAAGGAAATAGAACTGTTTCAAGAGAAATTCCTTTTTATAATTTAGATATGATAATTTCTTTGGGCTATAGAATAAAATCTAAAATTGCTACTAATTTTAGAAAGTGGGCAACAGAAAGATTAAAAGAGTATATGATAAACGGAAAAATGAGAAATGCAGATGTTTTAGATACACAAGGAATATTACGTCTTGTGATTATAAATGATATAATTTAGTCATAAAATAACAGAAACATTAATAAAAAATTGAAGGTATAGATAATATGAGTATAAAAATAACAGATATAATAAAAGAAAAATAAATGAAAAAAGAGTATAAAAATTGTTGTGGTAGAAATCAGTAATATCACTAGTTTTAATAAAAATAAAGCTATTTATATTGAATTATAAATTAAAAGAAGGTAATAAATTGCAATATATAACAAATTTAGATAAAGAAAAATTAGGCATATACAAAGATAAGTTAATAACTGAAGAAGTTGTTTTAACAGATGAACGACTGTATGAACATATACTATTATTCCATGAAGAGGAATATAAACAATTAAAACCATATATAAAAAGTATAATTGAAAATCCAGATTATATAGTAGAAGACAATAGACACGAAGATACAATGATATATTTAAAAGAAATTGATGATATAGAAAAGAATGGCAGAGTTGTTATAAAACTAGCATTAGGACAAGATGACGAGCATAATAAAAATTCAATAATAACATTAATGAAATTAAATAAAAGAACTTGGAATCAAACTATAAGAAATAGACGGAAAGATTATTTGGAAAAATAAGGCAAAAAAAGACTAGACAAAAATGAATAAAAGTTGTATAATAAAAGTACAATATAAGTAGGTTATTTGAAGTGGACAATAGTGCCATCCACACACCTAATAGGTCAAAAGAGATGCAGGATTTGGCACACCTGCCAAATAACCAAGAGTTTAAAGGAGCTATGGAAACATAGCTCTAAATTTTTACAACTCTTTTAGATTTTATTGACAATTAGAGAGTTAATAAATATAATAATCAAAGATGGTAGATAAAATATGTTGGCGACAATGTTGCCAATTTGTTGCCAGAATATAAATAATACTATAAATACTATCCATATAAAAACTACCAAAATTCCAAATGTGTTGAAATATTAATAATATTATAAACATCATGAATACTTATAATATTTAGTAGTTCACTACTTGTGGAAGTAGAAAGAAGTATAAGAATTATTGTGGGAAAGAGGTAAGATATGCGTATTGGTATTGATATTGATAATGTTTTATCAAATTTTAATGAAGTATTATTAAATGATTATATTAATCATGATAAAGAATTAAGAAATAATGGTATAATTAAAAATAATGTTTATATAAGAAAAATGTTTGACTGGACAAAAGATGAAGAGCAACAATATTATCATGATAATATTGAAAGATTAGCAAATTTATTGGAGCCAATTAAAGATTCTTCTAAATACATAAAAAAATTAAGAGATAGTGGACATTATATTTGTATCATTAGTGGTAGAGATAATGGAGAATATTCTAATCCTTATAATATGACTAAAAAGTGGTTAAAAAAATATGATATTCAATATGATAAACTTATTTTAACTAATGCATATAATCATCAAGAGAAAGCAGATATTTGTATAGAAAATAATATTGATATTATGATTGATGATTCTATAAATGTTTGTGAAAAATGTATAAAAAATGGAATTAATTCTTGGCTATTTGATACTGATTATAATAAAAGTGAATCAAGGTTTAAAAGAGTAAATAATTGGAAAGAAATATATGAGTATGTAATAAAATGAAGTGTATCTTAAAACAGAATGGATAATACTGATGATACCTAAGAGCAGAGAGAGAGGAGTTGAAAATATAATGGGAAAATATATAAATAAAATAAAGAAAAAATATGAAGAAACTAAAGATTATTCATTACTGGTATATTTAATATTAAGATTTTTGGTAATTTTATGTATGATATTACAAATTGTTAGAGGAGATTGGAATAATGCTTTTCTATGTTTATTATCATTATTATTATTTACAATACCAACTTTTATAGAAGATACATTAAAAATCACATTACCAACTGTGCTAGAAACAATTATCTATTTATTTATATTTTCAACCGAAATATTAGGTGAGATTAATAACTTCTATGGAACTATTCCTTACTGGGATACAATTTTACATACATTAAATGGATTTCTAGCTGCTGGAATTGGTTTTTCTTTAGTTGATTTATTAAATAAAAATAGTAAAAGAATAAATTTATCGCCAATTTTTGTTGCCATAGTCGCTTTTTGCTTTTCGATGACAATAGGTGTATTATGGGAGTTTTTTGAATACGGTGTAGATTCTTTGTTTTACAAAGATATGCAAAAAGACAGAATTGTTACAAGCATATCATCAGTTACACTAAATGAAAATCATGAAAATAAACCTGTAACAATAAAAGATATAAAATCAACTCAAATTATTACACCTAAAGGAACAACTACGATTGAAGGAGGATATTTAGATATTGGTATTAACGATACTATGAAGGATTTATTAGTAAACTTTATTGGAGCTGTATGTTTTAGTGCAATTGGTTATTTGCATATAAAGAATAGAGATAAATATAAGTTTGCAAGTAATTTCATTCCAACAAAAAGTAAATAATTTTAATTAATAATGAGCTATGGAAAGATAGCTCATTATTAATTAAGTGGACATAAAAAATAAATGGAAAATTGTTGAAATTTATCCAATAATAGTGTATAATTATGTAGGAAAAAATTAAATAAAGGAGCCTTTAATTATGAATAAAAAAATACTTAGTATAATTGCTATTGCAATATTAATATTAATATGTATAATTGCACCAAATGTTAAAGCAACTACAGAAAATCAAAACGATAAAAATCCACAAGCCATTTTCAGCCATATAACAGAAAATGGTAAAAATTATGATATAATGGCGGTGTTGCTACAACCACAAGATGTAAGCAAAATAATAAAATCAGTAAATAGAAGAAACACACCTGATAATGAATTTAATAATCTAACAAAATCAGATGTTGTAGATATGTGCGAGACAAAATATAAAATAGGAACAATAAGCAATATATATAAAGTAAATGAAGAAAATCAAGCAATAGGAATAGTAGAATCAGATACAGATAAAGTAGGAACAGGATATGTTATAGAACTAACAAATGGAAAAAAATTAACAGTAGTACTATATGGAGACGTAAATGGAGATGGAATAATAGGTACAGCAGATTCAATATCATTAAGCAAACACAATACCAGTAAAGAAAAAATAACTAATCCTTTTAAATTAAAAGCTGCAAAATTAACATCGGGATCTAAGAATAATCAATTAAGTACAAGAGATACTTTAAGATTAACATTATACAATATTGGCTTAATTGGACCAGATTCGGAACGTGGACATAAATTAATTGATGATGAATTATTACCGGAAAACGATATAAGAACAGTAGATTTTGATTCAATAATTGAAGACGAAGTAAATAAATTATCAGAAGATGCAAACTTTAAATTAGAATATACAAAACAATCAGAGCAAATAAATATACAAGTAAAAAACAGAGCACAAAAAACAGCAGAAATAGAAAATACAAATATATCATATCTTTTAGAAAACATATTAAAAACAGGACAAGTAAAAACATTAACAATAAAATCAGAAAAATCACAAGCATTAAAGCTTAATGAAAATGAATCATTAGAAAATATAAAATCAGGAATAAAAAAATGGTTAGCAGATAATACACAAACCATTTTTGAAAGAAATGATTTTAATAATTTAATAAATGGAGATTTTGCAGGAAAAACATTAACAGTAACAGTAGAATTAGCAGATGGATTAAACTATAATGATGGATTAACAAGTAGAGACTATAAAATAAAATTTACAGCAAATCCAATTACAGTAAAATTAGAATGCGATAAAAAACAATTTAACAGTATAACATTAGAGAATGCAGGATTAATACCAGAAAATCAAATACCAAAAGACGAAGTAATAATAGCTGAAGATGGAATAAGCTATAAAATATTAGGATGGACATTGCAAGGAGACAGTACATCTAAATATTTCGACTTTAAAACAAACAGAGTAGATTATGATATAACACTAAAAGCAGATATAAGAAAAATTGTAGATATAGATAAAGATATAAATAATTTAGTAGAAGCATTTAATCAAACAGAAACAGGTAAAAACATATTTAATTTAAGCACAGAAGAAAGTAACAAAACAATAAAAGTAAATTTTGTTACAACAAAAGACAAATTATTAAATGAAATAGATATTGAAGGATTAATTCAAAGCATAAAAGAAGAAATAAATAAGGAAGAAGTATCAGAAATTGCTATATCAAATTATGTATTGAATAAAGAAACAGCACAAGAAGATATAAAAGCAAAATTATTAGAAACATTAGTAAGTGCTTCAGTAACAACTTCAGACGAAATAAAGCTTAGTGATTTAGTTGGAAAAACATTAAACGTAACAATAAAACTTAATCAGGATAAAGCGATTTTTGATGATAATACGAATGAAAGAAACTATAATATAAAATTTGATGATAACTGGGCACCAGAAATTGAACTAGAAACAGTAGATTTTGATTCAGTAATTGAAGGCGAAGTAAATAAATTATCAGAAGATACAAATTTTAAAATACAGTATGTAAATCCAGAAAAAGAAATAAATATTCAAATAAAAAACAGAGTACAAAAAACTGCAGAAGTAGAAAGTAGCAATATATCGCAAATTTTAGAAAACATATTAAAATCAGATAAAATAAAAACATTAACAATAAAATACGAAAACGAAGAATTATTAACACTTGATGCAAATGAATCTTTAGATAGCATAAGAGAAAAAATTAAAAAATCTTTAACAGATAATTTGCAAACCATTTCTGGAAGAGATGATTATAATAATTTAATAAATGGGGATTTTGTAGGAAAACAATTTGCAATAGTTGTAGAATTAAAAAATAATATGCAATTTGATAATGGATTAATAAGCAGAGAATATAAAGTAGTATTTAAAGCAGATTCAATTATAGTAACATTAGAATGTGATAAAAAACAATTTGATAATATAACATTAGAAAATGCAGGATTAATACCAGAAGATAAAATACCAAAAGATGAAGTAATAACAGCTGAAGATGGAACAAGATATAAAATATTGGGATGGACTTTAAAAGGCCAAAGTACACCTACACACTTTGACTTTAAAACAAACAGAGTAGACGGCGACATAACATTAAAGGCTGACCTAAGAGAAATTGTTGATTTAGATAAAGAAATAAACAAAGCAGTAAATGTATTAAATACAACAGAAACAGTTAAAGATATATTTAATTTAAGTATGCAAGAAAACAGTAGAACAATAAATGCAGATATAATTGCAAAAAAAGATCAAAATATAGAAGAAATAATATCAGAAAATATACTTCAAGGATTTTTACTAGAATTAAAAAAAGCAGAAATTTCAGAAATTAAAATAGCAGATTATATATTAACTAAAGAAACTGTTTCTAAAGAAAAATTTAAAACAGAATTATTACAAAATATAGCTAAAGCTTTAGAGATAAATTCAGACCAAATAAAACTTAGTGATTTAGTAGGAAAAACTTTAAATATAACAGTAAATCTTAAAAAAGATATAGCAATTTTTGATGATAGTACATACGAAAGAAATTATAATATAAAATTTGACGAAGATTGGGAACCAGAAATTGAACGAGTAACAGTAGATATTGATCAAGAAATTGAAAATGCAGTAAATACAGCATCAGAAGATGCAAACTTTAAAATAACAAAAGAAGGGGAACAAATAAAAATACATGTACAAAACAGAGCAGAAAAAACATCAAAAATAGAGGACTCAAATATATCAAATGCGCTAGAAAGTATATTAAAATCAGATAAAATAAAAACAATAGAAATAAAATATGGAAATGTGCAAGAATTAAATCTTAATGCAAATGCATCTTCAGATACTATAAAATTAGAAATTGCACAATGGCTAACAAAAAATGTACAAAATATTTTTGGAAGAACTAATTTTAACAATTTAATAAATGGAGATTTTGCAGGAAAAACATTTACATTAACAGTAAAACTAGCAGATGGTATGCAACTTGCAGATAAATCAATAAGTAAAACTTATAGCATAGCATTTGAAGCAGACCCAATCACAGTAACATTAGAATGTGATAAAAAACAATTTAATAGTATAACTTTAGACAATGCAGGATTAATACCAGAAAATCAAAGACCATCAAATGAAACTATTCATACAAATGATGGAGACTATAAAATATTAGGATGGACTTTGCAAGATGAAAGTACATCAACATATTTTAACTTTAATAACGATAGAGTAGATTACAATATAACATTAAAAGCAGATATAAGAAAGATTGTAGATTCTAGTAGTAACGCAATTAAGCAAATAATAGCAGTATTTAACCAAACAGAAACAGGAAAAAATATATTAAACTTCAGTATGGATGAAAGTAGTAAAACAATAAATGTAAATGTTATTACTGAGAACGATAAAAAAATAAACGAAATAGATATTCAATCATTAGCTCAAGCTTTAATTGAAGATGCAAAAAAAGAAGAAATATCAGAGATTGTAATTTCAGACTATGCAATAAATAATCAAACAACAAAAGAAAATATAATATCAAATTTAATAGATGTATTAGCTAAATGCACGCAAAAAAGCACAAATCAAGTAATGCTTAGCGATTTAAAAGGGAAAACATTAAATGTAAAAATAAAACTTAATCAAAATATTGCAATATATAATAACAATAATTACGAAGAAAACTATATTATAAAATTTAATATAAAAACTGATAACTCTGATGATGAAAATACATTTATGAGTAGTATTGTTAATGACGATTTAAGTACTATTAGTGCATACAAATTCGCGTATTTAGGAAATAATAATCTACAAGCAACAGTAAAACATAGTAGTCATGAATTGAAATCAGAATCAGGACTTGTAAATACATTAAATAAATTGTCACAAAACAAAAAAATAGAAGAAATTTATTTGATATATGGACAGAATAGTAGAGCTTCAATAACTAATTTAATAAATACAAATAAACTAAACGAATTTTTTAGTTCTAATTGGAATACTATTTGTTCATGTGGAGATAAGCACACATGGAGTTCTGCTACAAACGAATGCTTAATAAATTCAAAAACAAAACTAAAAATAGAAATTAAATTAAAAAATTTATATGAATTTAAAAATGGTAAAAATTCTGCTACATATACTATTTCATTCGTAAGAGATACAGTTAATGTAAAATTACACTTAAGGAATGAAAACACTAAAACTATTACAGCTTCAGAGGGATTGCCATTGAATAAAGAAAGTATTAACCAACAATTACTAGCCTATGGTGGATACGAATTCAAAGCATGGTATAGTGATAGTAGCAAACAACATAAATATACATTTACAGAAAAAGTAACTAGTGATATAGATTTATATGGAGCATGGTATACTATATTAAATATAGATAATGATATTGCATATACAATACATTACACAGCACAAGCAAACAATGACAATGATGGGGTTTTAGATGAAACTATTAAAGACACCGTAAGAGAAACAGTATCAAACCAAAATATACTAACTAAAATTTTTGATGTAACTAAAGACAAATCTACATTACTAAATACTGCTCTTGCAAAAACATTAAAAAGCGAATTAGGAAAAGAAGGTGTAATTAGTATAAAAGTTTCTGTTACTGGTGGAGCAACATATACATTTTATAATTCTGTTATATCAGCTGGCGAAGCAACCAAACAAAAATTATTATCAGAATTGTGTAATAATACTTCTAAATTAGAAAATGTAATTGGTAAAAATCTTAAAATTGAAATTACTGTAGATAATAGTATTGTAAAAGTAAATGGAAAACAAGGTGCTGGGAAAAATACAACATTAACATATAAGGTAGAATTTAAAAGACTTATTACAAAAAAACAAGTAACAGAATTTGGAAAAAGTTTGTTTAGCCTAGTTAATAACAATTCTAAGGTAAAACTAACATCTGTATCAGGTGAGGACTTGCAAGTAACAGTTGCTCGCCAATATAGAAATTCGCTTGCTACTGATGTTGCTGATGGGTGCGGTGGTAAAACTGCATTGCAGGATTTCTTCAACAAGTCTGGATATTTCAAAAGCTTAGAATTTTGGGCGGACTCTTACAGCAATCGTGCTACATTAAATTTTGATGCACTTGGTTTTTGGGAAATAATTGAAGCTTTATATGATATTCCAACTATGCTAGGTGGAAGTGATGAGAGCATAATTAGCGCTTTTGATGGAAAATATTTAACCTGTAAAGAGATATTAAAAGATGATTGCATTTACGAAAATGGACGTAGTTTAATATTTAAAATATATTTTAATGTTGAGAAATAAAGTTGAGAAAAAAGGTCTAATTATAGCTTATATTTTGCAAGTTTGCGGACATTACATTATAGTATGTTAATGTCCGTATTCCTATCTTAAATTTACTATTTTTCATATTAAGTAAATTAGATTATAAATAATAAAAAATATTGATAATATCTATTGACAAAATTTGCTAACAAATGTTAAAATGTATATGGTTAAAGTAATAAAAATATCTTATTTTTCATAATATGTAAAATAAAATATTTGATGGGAGGTGAATAAGAAAAACTAAGTGAAACATGTGCAACCAAAACATGGTAAAGAGACAACAAAAAAACAAAAAATTTTACTTATAATTCTAGGTATAATAATTTTAATTGTTTTAGTCTCAATAATCTTTTTTACATTACCTAATTACTATCAAATACAGGACATGAATAATAACGATATTCCAGAAAATATACAAACAGAAGAACCGGTAGAAGAACCAAAAGAAGAGCAAAAACAGGAATTTGAGATAGTCGATACAAGCGATATTCCAGATACATATCAAGGATATGAAGTTTTAGGAAAAATCGTTATAGATAAAATAGGTGTAAAACAAATTATTTTATCAGAAACAACGACTAAATCATTAAAATTAGGTGTTACTAAGTTTTGGGGATCAGATATAAATGAACCGCGGAAATTTTTGTATAACGGGACATAATTACACAAATGTATTTGGTAAATTAAGAACACTACAAATAGGAGATACATTCTATATAGTAAGTAAGGATGGAAGAAAGATTACATATACCATACAAGAATTGATACCAAAGGTATCTATAACAGATATGAGTCATATCGAACAAAATAATGATGGTATAAGAAAAGTTACTTTAATCACTTGTGACCCACGGGAATGCTACAAGGTTTATAGTAAAAGCTAAATATGTTTCGAGTAATTTAGATGCTACAAATACAACAAATAATGTAAATGTAGCCGAGTAAAATTATTCAATAAAATAAAATTTAAAGTAGTAATAAACTACAAATTAGGAGGAAATAATATGAAAAAATCAATAATAATGACAATAATAGTAGCAATGATATTATCATTAGTATCATTTGCAAGTATAGTAAACGCAGCAGATAATACTGCAAATGTATCATTAAGTGTAGACAAAACATCAGTTAAAAAGGGAGATACAGTTACAGTAACAATACATTCAGATAAGGTAGTACAAGGAGCTAGATTAACTGTAAAATATGATCAAAAATTATTACAATTTGTTAGTGCATCTCCATCAACTGCAGGAACTGAAAATACTACAGCTGACGGAACAACTATTGAGTTTGTCAATGCTAATGGTACGAATAATTTAACAATATCATTTAAAGTAATAGGAACAAAAGGAAGTACTGCTATATCAGCTACTCCTATAGAATTTAACAAGGATGACAATACTCCTGCATATGATGTAAAAACTATTTCTGGAGTAAAAACTGTTAAAATAGAAGAAAAAACAACAACTACAAAACCATCAACAAATTCAACAACTACAAAACCATCAACAAATTCAACATCTACAAAACCTTCAACAAATTCATCAAGCTCAACAAGTAAAGCACCAACAAAATATCCAAACACAGGATACAGTGTTGTAGCTTTAGGAGCTTCAGTTGTTGCAATAATTGCTTTAGGAGCAATATCAGTAAAAGTATTTAAAAAATAAAAATTAAGATTGGAGATTTTAAAATGAATAAAAAAATATTATTAAGTTCATTAGTAGCAGCAGGTGTTTTAATTCCAACTATGTTAACAACAAATGTTAATGCTACAAAAATTGATGGGAAAAGTTTAACAAGTAGTATTAGTAAAGATAAAGATGATTATATATTATCAGTTCTATTGCCTGTAAAAAACGAAGGTGACTATACTGGAGAAACATTAAATAAAAGTAAAGTTACAGAAATAGTAAATGCAAAATACGGAACATATGACTCTGTAAAAGAAATAAAAAATAATCGTAGTGACGATGCAGTAGGAACAGGTTCTGTTGTAGAATTAAATTCAAATAAAACTTTAAAAGTAGTATTATATGGTGATATTAATGGAGATGGAAAAGTAGGTACAGGTGATTCAATATCATTAAGCAAACACAATACTCGTAAAGCAGTAATAAAAGATTCTTTAAAATTAAAAGCTGCAAAATTAACAAAGGTAAGTAAAGAGATTTCAACATCTGATTCAGTAAGATTAAGCAAATATAATACTAATAAATTAGGAAGTAATTTACTAATTGATGAAGAATTATTCCCAGAAGATACAGTAATAAATTCAGAAATCGTTTTACAAGGTGCTACTGATGAAATAAATGCAGATTCAAATAGTAATTTTACTATCACATTAAATCCTGACAAAAAAGAAGGTAAACTTGTTTTCAAAAGTGATGTTCAAGAAGATAAGTTAATTAAAGAGATAAATCGTGAAAAATTGGTATCTACTTTAATTAATAAGTTAAAAGAATATAAAGACAGTATAAATGAAATAGAGCTTTCATTTAATGGTAAAACTGCTAAATTAACTACTGATACGACAACTGAACAAGCTATTATAGATGTTGCTAAGATATTATTAGGAGAAAATGAAGATGTGTCTAAGGCAAAAGTAAGTGATTTATATGACAAAGACTTAACAGTAAAATTCATATTAAAAGAAAATGCAGAATTTATTGATGGAAGTACAAATAATGAAATAACATATACTTTAAAATTTATAAAATCAGATGATTATGTTAAAACTGTTTTAAAAGAAGCTGCTCAAGAAGTAAACAATAAAAATAAAAATTATACTATAAATCTTGAAGAAAGTGAGAATGAGAAAAAAGGTACATTTGAATTTAAAAAGAATGCTGAGAATGATTCTATTGTAGCTTTTAAAGATTTAGCAGATACTTTAGTTGATTACTTAAATGATAATAAAGCAATGCTAAATAATATAGCTCTTACATTAGATAGTCAAACACCTGTTACATTAACTCCAGGAATGAGTATTGATCAAATTAAAAATGTTGCTAAAGAATTATTAAAAACTGAAAATATTGAAAAAGTTAGTGATTTAAAAGGTAAACAATTAAAAGTAACATTTAATTTAAATGACAATAATCAATCTGAAGAATATAATTTATCATTTACAATAGCTGAACAATAATATTAACAAAATAAAATACTTAAATAACACGCACTTAAATAGAAATTCTATTTAAGTGCGTATTTTTAAAGATAATAAAAAGGTGTGATTTTTTGATAGAATTAGAAGAAAACAAACATAAAATTTTAAATATTAAATCTAAATTAAAAACAATTGGTGATTCACTTTGACATTGCTGGTATTCAAGTAGAGCTAAAGAAACTACAAGAAATAACAAATATGCCAGACTTTTGGAATAATCCAGAAAAAACAACTCCTGTATTATCTAAAATAAAATCACTTCAAACTAAGCTCAGCACATACAATAAAATAGAATCAGAATTAACAAATATAGAAGGATTAAATGATTTATTAATTTCGGAATATGATAAAGAACTTTCAGAAGAGCTTATTTCAAATACAAATAAATTAGAAGATGAAATAAATCAATTAGAAATACAAACGCTTTTATCTGGTAAATATGATAAAAATAATGCAATACTAACTTTGCATCCAGGAGCTGGTGGAACAGAATCACAAGATTGGGTACAGATGCTTTATAGAATGTATTCAAAATGGGCTATAGCAAATGGATATTCTGTAAAAGAACTAGACTATTTGGAAGGCGATGAAGCTGGTATTAAGAGTGTAACTTTTTTAGTATCAGGCGAAAATGCTTATGGCTATTTAAAAGGCGAAATGGGAGTACATAGATTAGTTAGAATTTCTCCATTTGATAGTGGTGGAAGAAGACATACATCTTTTGCATCATTAGAAGTATTGCCAGAAATATCAGAAGATATTGTTTTAGACATAAATCCAGATGACTTAAGAATAGATACATATAGAGCATCACGGAGCAGGAGGACAGCATATTAATAAAACAGATTCTGCAGTTAGAATAACACATATTCCTACAAATATTGTTGTTTCATGTCAATCTGAAAGATCACAAATACAGAATAAAGAAACTGCTATGAAAATGTTAAAATCTAAACTTTTGGAATTAAAAGAAAAAGAACAAAAGGATAGAATAGAAGACTTAAAAGGCGTACAGAAAGATATTGCATGGGGAAGTCAAATAAGGTCTTATGTTTTTTGTCCTTATACATTGGTAAAAGACCATAGAACAAATTATGAAGTAGGCAATGTAGAAGCAGTAATGGATGGAGATTTAAATGGATTTATGGAGAGTTATTTAAAATTTATAAGAACAAAATAAGTAAAAAATTTATATAATATAATATATGCAGTAAAATATAAATTTTATATTGCAACATAAATAAAATTTAGATTTAGATTTTATTTATACTAAAAAATAAAGAGGTGCCAAGATATGGGCATAATTGTACAAAAATTTGGAGGAACTTCTGTAGCAGATAAAGAAAAACTTTTAAATGTATGCAATCATATAATAAAAGAATATAAAGCAAATAATAAAGTAGTTGTTGTAGTTTCAGCACAAGGAAAAACAACAGATATGTTGGTTTTAGAAGAAAAAGAAATAACAAATAACCCAGATGTTAGGGAACATGATGTACTGCTTTCAACTGGAGAACAAATTACTATATCTAAACTTGCAATGTACTTAAAAGAACTTGGATATGATGCAATATCATATACTGGTTGGCAAGTTCCGATTATAACAGATGATATATATGGTAATGCAAATATAATCGATATAAATACAAATAAAATATTAAATCAATTAGAGCAAGGCAGAATTGTTATTGTAGCTGGATTTCAAGGAATTAACAAATCAGGAGATATAACAACACTTGGAAGAGGAGGCTCTGATACTACAGCTGTAGCGCTTGCTTCTTATTTAAAAGCAGAAAAGTTATATATATATACCGATGTAGATGGAGTATACTCAGAAGATCCTAATATAAATAAAAACGCAATTAAATATGATACAATTTCTTATGATAAGATGATAGAAATGGCCAAAAACGGTGCAAAAGTTTTGCACACTAAATGTGTAGAAATGGCTAAAAAAAATAACGTTCCTATCATAGTAAAATCAACCTTCGTAGAAAACGAAGGAACAGTAGTAAAATAAAAATGGTAAAAAAAAGGGGGCTTGGCCCCTTTTTTACCATTTTTATTTTGCCATATTTTGTCGAACGAAATTTCTTGCAATAACTAATTTTTTTGTTTATAATTATTTTATATCTAGGGGGTAAAATGAAAAAGATAATTTCATATAGAAAGGAAAATTATATAATGAATTATAAAACAAAAACAAATATATTAACAAATTCAATAAATAAAAAAATAAAAAAAGATATATACCATGCAAAAACAGAAAGATTAAATGGTAATATTGGGACACCAATAGAAGAAGTTTTAAATAAAATGAAAAAAATTATAAAAGGAGAGACCCTATAAATTAATGAAAATATTTATATCTGAAAGGGCAAAAAATGACCTATATTTACATTCCTTTTACAAACGTAAATTAGTGTAGGGGCGCTCATTGGGCGCCCGCAAGACTTTGAACTGTACCCCAAAAAGTAGACTTTTTAGGAATAAAAAGGTATACTAAAAAAGGAGGTATAGTTAATGGGAAAAA
>CANQWF010000029.1 GCA_947627485.1 uncultured Clostridia bacterium | reverse complement strand
TAATTCGCTATCTTTTGCTTCTTCTGTTTTTGTTACTGCTTTTTTTGCTGTACTGAATAATCCACCGTTTATTGCTACACTTACTGATACTCCTACTAGTATTAACATTACTATTATTGTGATTACTAATGCTATTAGAGTGATTGCTACATTGGAAGTTAGTGTTTGGGGTTTTGTATTTGAATTTGAGTATGCCTTTGAAGATACTGGGGTGTTTTCTTCGATGTGCGGGCGTCCAATGAACGCCCCTACAGCGTTTGCATTTGGTTTTAATTCTTTTTTATTCATATGTTTTTATCTCCTTCTTTTGTTGTTATTTATTTTTTATTGAATAGGGAAAATCTGTGTTTTTTTACATTAATATTATATTTAATATGACATTTAATGTCAATATTCTTTTTTATTTTATTTGTATTAACATCTCTATATGTTCCTTTTCTCTATTGTTTTAATTTTTATGTCTGGCTGTAACAAAATAAATTGTAGTTTGTTTTATGTTTGGAGAATTCAGGACAGTCCCAAAAATCCCCAAATTTGGTGATTTTTTAGGGACAGTCCCTAGAATTCCCCTAACACAAACTACAATTTATCTTAATATCATACTAATAAAAAACATTATGCCTAAAAAAATTGATACCATTTTTAATCTCTTGCATTTTGTTTCTATTTTTTTATTTATCTTAACATTTTTACTTTTATCATTTTCGATTTTAGATAAATAATTTCCAACAACCATTTCTGCTTCGTTTATTATATATTTTTTTGGATTTTGTATATCTTCTTTTTTTGTTTTATTATTGTTTTTTTTATTTTCAGCTATATCTAAACTTTTTAATTTAATATTGGGCTTTAAAATAACAATTGCCTCATCTACAATATTAGATGGTAAATTTTTAAGAACTATCATATTTTTCATATCTTCCATATTAATCTATGTCCTCCTAGAAAAAATTTATATATATAAATTTTTTCCATTTTTTGTAGGTTTATACATTTAATACTTTAGATATTCCTTTAACAACTAAATCTGCCATATTCATTATTAAATTAAGAGATGTGTTTTGCAATAATTTAAAATTATATTTTGGATTATTTAAATCTCTTGAAACAACTCCCTTTATACTCATATCTCCAACATATATATTTTTTTTATAAAAACTACTACCGATATTCATACTATTCTTAGATACAATAATTTTACCTATATCTGTTTTATTAGAAAGTGCTGCGTCTATTGCTATTATAAATGCTTCTTCATATTTATTTGTTATATCATTCATAATTCTAGATATATTATGTATGCAAATTATATCGTCTAAACTTCCTATTACCTCTATATTTTCTTCGTACTCAAATAGATATTTTAATTTATAGCCCACTAATGGTCCAAAACTGTCACCCATTACTTTATCAGTACCAATGCATAAAAAAATTAATTTTGATAATTCTAAGTTCCTAGTTTTTTCTCTTAATATACTACTGAAATTTTGTACAAAACTATTATATATTTCTTCTTTAAATGTCATATTTGCTCCTTTATTTATTATCTTGTAACAATATATGCTTAAAAGAATTATAATAGTCACAATTATATTTTATTTATTATCTTTACTAGGGGCAATTATTATATTTATATCTTCTGTTTTATTATATTTTTTTATTATATCTTCTGAAAAGCTTGCTACTTCATTAGATACAACAATTGTATTGTATTTCTGTTCTACTAACTCTTTTATTTTCTCATCAGTTTTATCTAAATCTTCAATCTCGTATACAGCCATTCCTAAATTTTTAAACATCTTAAAACTTTTATCATCATTTGCAGATTTTAGCCATGATATTCCCATTTTTATCACCAATTTTATTTTGTCTCTGTGTAACAATTTTATTCTTGCAGTTTACCATTTCCATACACCATTAATATGAATGTATCTTATATCTTGAAAATTGTATGAAGAGACTCTTCTATTAAAAGAATCGTAAGTATGTGATGCGATGTATATATTATCTAATGTTTTTGGCATATCTATATCTACAATAATTAATGTATGTGAGAATTTTATTCCATCAAAACTCAGTTGAATTAAATCTCCTTTTTCTAATTTATCTATTTCAACTTGCTGTCCTCTAGGTCCTACATTTTTATTGTTTATTAAAAATCTATGCAAATATTCTACGCTAGACCAAGCAGGACTCCTATCATTTACTGAATTATAATACCAACCTGTTTCTTTAGTATAGTTCATTATTCCGCTTCCTGCATATATACACTGAGATATAAAACTTGTACAATCTCCACCTATGCTATCAAAATTATAGTATCTTGGATTTCTGCCATATGCCCATTTTTTAGCATACTCTATTGCCTTTAATCTGTTATAATCTGCCCTTTTCATTTATATCACCTAAAATATAATATGAATTGAAAATTTTAGTGCTACTTTTTTGTCATTTTGTATTGACTTGCATTTCCATATTTTGGTATAATTGTTGTGGAATAGGATAAGCAGAAATGTGGATGTCATCTCTTTATTCAAATGATAAGGAGGTGATGCTTATGGTAGAACAAATTCTTTTACATATTATATTTTTACTTTTCACTGCACTTATTGCAGTTACCATAATTGCTATTGCCTTAATTGTAGCTTTAGCCATAATTATTAGCAAATAAAACAAATCACATCTCTGCAAGCCATTAGAGATGTGATTTAAATCCATTTTTGATGACAGCCACGTTTTTGTGGTTTCCTATTTCTATTTTTATTATAGCATATTTTTACAATTTGTAAATACTTTTTGGCAAATTTTAATATTTTAAATTACTCTATTTAAATTTCCATTAGTATAATTTTCCCCTTCAATTCTATCTCCATTTTTATGAATATTTACTATTCTTTGTATTTCATCTTCTGTTTCCTCTAAAATATCTATTCTTATGGAATCTACATTTAAATCTTTATATGATATAGATGTTATTTTAGAATTATATATTAGGTTATTACAATTTACCCTATCTGTGTATATTGGAAATTCAAATCCCATTCTGTCTTTTAATTTGTATACTCCTTTTTCACAGCAAGAATTACAATTCTTAAATGTTCCTATCGTACAATATTCTGATGTCATAAGTAAAGTTCTTCCGTATACAATTATTTCTTTTTCAATATTATCATCCAAACTTTGAATGCACTCTTTATCTAATTCTGGTAAAACAATATATTTTGATACTTGCATATTTCCTAATTCTTTTATTGTATTATTGTTTGTAATGTTTAAATTATAATTTGCAATAATTTTTAAATTTTTTATTTCTTTTTTATATTCCTCTAAAACTTTAAAATGAGAAAGATTTGATATAACTATTCCCTTTATATTTTTACTTAAAATATCCTTTAAATTATTTTTTATCAATATCTCATAATAACCTTTTGTAATTGCTGGAAGTAACATATAAGTATCAAAGCTTTCGCAAATTTCATTTACTTTTTCTTTGTTTTGCAAGAAAAATTTAAATGGCACGTATATACTATCAATACCGGTTAATTTAGTATAATTAATACTATCTTTAATGTTATTTAATAATATAGATACTTTAACTTTTGTATTCTGTTGTTTTATATTTTTATTATTTTTTTCTGATTTTATATTGATATTTCTTTTAAAACTTTTTACTATTTTACTCTCCAAATTCACTAGTGCGTTTCTTCTTATGCTATTTAATGTGCTTATTGGAACAATTACATCATCATCCATTATAACTTGTATTTCTTGCATTTCAAAAGGAGTATTTCCTGTTTTGCTTAGTTGCTCTTTTACCCTTTCTCTAGTTGTTCCCTTTTTTTCAGCTTTTTTTATAATTGTGTCATTTGCTTCAGTTAAATTTATATTACTTAATTTATCTATAATTTCTAGTTTTATATTCTTGTTTTCTTCTAAATAAATCTTTGCAATTATTGGTCTTTTAATATTTTCTTTAGAGGATAATTGAATTATTTCTTTGTTTAATTTATCTGATACTGTTTTATATACTTTATTACCTTTTAAAATTTTTCCCTTTATTCTTCCTACTGTCACCACTTGCCCACTTTGTGCAGTTTTAATATTAGTATCTGCTTTCATAAGTTCTGATATTTTACATGATGAATCATTGATTGATATGCTATCTCCCAAATTTAATTCTTTAGATAATTTTATCTTTACATGTCCTTTACTTTGGTTATATGCTACAACTTCACCTACTAATAATCCAATATGGTTAGGTTTTTTAGTATACATCATTCCTTTTCCTAATTTTCCTTTTAAATATCCAGTACTAAATCCTCCTCTATTAAAAATCTGCATCAATTTTTCTCTATCTTCTTCATCAACTATATACTCTTTACCACTTTCTGCTAAATCTATATATTTTCTATAAATTGATGTTACAATTCCAACATATTCTTTTGATTTCATCCTTCCTTCTATTTTAAATGATTTTACCCCTGCTTTTATAAGTTCTGGAATAATATCTAATGTGCAAACATCTTTAGAACTAAGCAAATATCCTTTTTCCTTCTCTTTTCCGTCTTTTAATAATGCATATGGAAGTCTACAAGTTCCTGCACATCTGCCACGATTTCCACTTCTTGCACCTATCATACTACTCATTAAACATTGTCCAGAATAGCTAATACAAAGTGCACCATGAATAAATACTTCTATATCCATATTAGTATTTTTGCATATATATTCAATTTCATCAATAGATAATTCTCTTGCTAAAACACATCTAGAAAATCCCAAATCTTTGATCTTTTTTACTCCATCTAAATTATATACTGTCATCTGAGTACTACTATGAACTTCTAAATTTGGAAACAGTTCTATAACTTTTTTTGCTAGACCTAAGTCTTGAATAATTATAGCATCTATTCCAGCATTATATGCAAATTCAACGAGTTTAAGTGCATCTTCAAACTCATTATTTTTAATTAATATGTTTAATGTTAAATGTGTTTTTACATTTCTTAATTTTGCATATTCTATTGCTTGTACTAATTCTTCTTTATTAAAATTTCTACTATTTACCCTTGCATTAAATTCTTCAGCACCAAAATATACTGCATTTGCTCCTGTTTGAACTGCCACTTTTAAACATTCTAAATCTCCTGCTGGTGATAATAATTCTATGTTTCTCATAATTGCTCCTTTTTTAATATTATACCTTATATTTCTACTTAGGTAAATAGTGTATATATTTGAAAATTTTATAATATTATGATATATTTAAGCATGAAAGAAGGAATTTACATGAATATATATACTAAAAAATTTCAAATTACTTTTTCTGATATTACAGAAAATAATGAATTAAGTGATAAAGGTATTTTAAGAATAATGCAAGAAGTTGCTGGTATGCATAGTGCTTCTCTTGGTTATGGTCTTAATGATATGCCTAATACTGGTTTTGGGTGGATTATATTAAATTGGAAATTAAAAATTTATTCCCGTCCAAAATGGGATACAATTCTTACAGCAAACACTTGGAGTAGAAAGAAAACTCCTTTGTTTGCATATAGAGATATAGAAATATACGATGATAAAAATAATTTGGTTGCTATTTCAACTTCGAAGTGGCTTTTATATGATGTTAATAAACAATCTATTGCTAAAATTACACCTGAAATAAAAGAGAAATTTCCAGATGTAGATAAATCAGTATTTCACGATAAATTTAATGAAAAATTAATAGAACCAGAAAATTCTAATTTTGCTTTTGAATATACAATACAAAGAAGAGACATAGATACAAATCATCATGTTAATAATTTAAACTATTTAGATTTTGCTTATGAAGCACTTCCAGATGATGTGTATCATAATATGAATTTTTCTAATATAGAAATTATGTATAAACATGAAGCAAAAGCTGGTGATGTTATTTCTGTATTTATTTTTGAAAATAAGGACAAAGAATATACTATTACTATAAAAGACGAAAACAGAAAAAATATACACGCTATTGTAAAACTGAGTCAATAATTATAAAGATAAAGAATATCTTAAACATCTACAGACGTTTTTTTGAGTGTGCTATTTTATCTTAACAAAATTTCTTCTTTAAGAACTTTATATTTGATTCCCTTTCTATATTGTAGTTACCAGCCAGACCTAAAAATTAAAACAGTAGAGAAAATGTAGGGGTCGGCGCCCTCGACGACCCGTGAGAAAAAGAACATATAGAGATGTTAATACTATTAGTATATTATTCTTTAGCTATAATATAAATCAGTTTTCCATTTATATGGGTTGTTGTGGATATATTTTATTTGTTTTTATTAAATTATATTCGACTATTTTACCATATGATAGCAATTCCAATTTATTAAAATTATCTTGTTCATCATTTATAATTTTAGATAATATACATTTTCTGCCCTTTGTGCATATTGTTATAAAATAAAAACCATCATTTGAGTAATTGTATTCTGGAATTCTTAAATTTTTTCTTTTTAATATTTTATTATTATCCATATTACTATTTTAAAACATTATTTTTTATAAATTTGTCGTTTCTTGTATTTTATTTATATTTTTATTAACATCTCTATATGTTCTTTTTATCACGGGTCGTCGAGGGCGCCGACCCCTACATTTTCTCTACTGTTTTAATTTTTAGGTCTGACTGGTAACATATTGTATGTAAAATTGTTAAAATAATATTTGACAAAATTAAATAATCTGTATATAATATAGATAAGAAATGAGAAACACAAAGTGTGTTGCCGAAAGAAGATTAAATAACCATTCTCTCACCAAAAGCAGAATGGTTATTTTTTATTTGCACATAATTACTACCAAAGCAATAATCAAGGCAATGGCTATGATTGTAACTGCTACTAATCCAAAGAATAGTAGATAGATTATTTGTAATAATGTCAACTAATAAATATTCAAGGTTTAATGTCCTATGTATTGGGATGGCTTGAGCTTATGCTGATTTTAATTCTAATCTTAATTTATCTGCTATCATTGCAATAAATTCGCTGTTTGTTGGTTTTCCTTTTGCAGCTGAAATTGTGTAACCAAATATTCTTTCCACTGATGATTGTTCTCCTCTTGACCATGCAACTTCTATGGCATGACGGATTGCTCTTTCTACACGAGATGGTGTTGTTTTAAATTTTACTGCTATCTCAGGATATAACTGTTTTGTTATTTGATTTATTATATCTATATCGTTTATTACCATCATTATTGCTTCTCTTAAATATTGATATCCTTTTATATGTGCTGGAACTCCTAGTTCATGGATAATATTAGTTACTAATGCTTCTAAATTATCTTCATCCTTTTTATTTTGCTCTGAAATTTCTATGTAAGGTGCTTTTATTTCTCTACTTGCAATATTGTTTTGTACTGACTGTGGTTTGAAATACTTTATATCTCTTATTCTTTTTATTAGTAATTCAATATCAAATGGTTTAACAACATAGTACTCTGCTCCTAAGTTAATTGCTTGTTGTGTAATTTTTGCTTGTCCAACTGCTGATAGCATTATACATAATGGCTTTTTGTTCATATTTGATACTGATATTTTTTCTAATACTCCAAGTCCATCTAAATATGGCATAATAACATCTAATAAAACTACATCAGGTTGGGTGTTCATTATCATATCGCATGCTTCTCTACCATCTTTAGCGATACCTATTACCTCCATATCTTCTTCTTTTTCCAAATAACTAACTAATGTCATTGCAAAATCAGGATTATCATCTGCAATTAAAACTGTAATTTTTTCTTTCAAGTTTATTCCCCCTAAAAAAATATTTGTAAAAATTTTACATTTGGAATTATAATATGTTTTAACAAATAATGCAATACTTTTTTGGAAATTTTTTCTAATTTTTCTCGAAAGTAGCTATATGTCAATGTATTTTTCTTTTAAAATATCAAATTTTAAAATTTTAAAAGGTTTTTTACTGTTAATATTTGTAATTTCTTCTAATTTTTCCTTTGTTAATTCTACAATAATTTCTATATTTTCTAGATATTCTGTGTTAACAGTTTTAATATTACTTTTATTTGTATAATACTTGAATTGTTCAAGATTATCATATTCTATACATATTTTTACTTCATATCCTATAATTTTCTCTACAAATTTAGCTCTTTCCAAAGCCTTTAATGTACTATCTACATATGCTCTTAGCAATCCACCTGTACCAAGAAGTATTCCTCCAAAGTATCTTGTAACTACAACCAAAACATTAGACAGCCCTTGTTCTAACAATACTTTTAAAATAGGACTTCCTGCTGTTCCTTGTGGTTCTCCATCGTCATTATATTTTACAGCAATTCCACCATCTGATGTTTCTATAGCATATGCAAAAACATTATGCCTTGCATCATGATATTTCTTTTTTATTTCTTTTATGTATTTATCTGCTTCTTCTGGAGTTTCTACATAAAATAAATGTGCTATGAACTTTGATTTTTTTTCTGTAATTTCTGCAACTGCATTATTACTTATTGTTTTAAATTTTTCCATATCTTAATTCCTTATCCTATAATCCTGCTGTAAAACCCGTTGACCAAGCTATTTGCAAATTAAACCCACCTGTTAAAGCGTCTACGTCTATTATTTCTCCTGCAAAATATAATCCTTTTATAATTTTGGATTCCATAGTCTTTGGGTTTATTTCTTTTATATTTATTCCTCCTGATGTTATAATAGCCTCATCTATTGGTCTTACACCATTTATACTAATTACAAAATTCTTAAGTATTTTTACTATCTTTGTTCTTTCTTCTTTTGTTATTTCGTTTACCCTTTTATATGGATCTATTTCCGTTTTTTCTATAATTACAGGTATTAATTTTTGTGGAAGTAATTTATTTAAACTGTTTTTAAACTCTTTATTTTTAACCTCTTCAAAATCTCTTAATATCCTTGCGTCTAATTTTTCTTCTGTTAATGCTGGTTTTAAGTCTATCTTTAGTCTTATATTTCCTTTTTTTAATAGCTCATCTACATTTTTATATCTAATTAAAAATGCTGATGCACTTAATATTATTGGTCCTGATACTCCATAATGAGTAAATAGCATCTCTCCAAAATCTTCATATATAATTTTATCACTATCTATTAATTTTATTGCAACATTTTTTAGTGATAATCCTTGAAGTATTTTACATTCTTCATTCTGAGAAATTAGTGGTATTAATGATGGTTTTATATCTGTTATAGTGTGACCTAATTCTTTTGCAAGCATATATCCATCACCTGTAGAACCTGTTACAGGATAACTTTTTCCACCTGTTGCAAGTATTACTTTATCAGCATCTAATTCTTCTTCGGTATTTAATTTTACACCTTTTACTAATGTATCTTTAGTAATTATTTTTTTCACTTCAGTATTTGCTAATATTTTAACATCTAACTTCTTTAGTATTCTAAGTAAAGCATTTAGTACATCTTGAGATTTATCTGAAACAGGAAATACTCTTCCTCCCCTTTCTACCTTTGTTCTAACTCCTTCTTGTTCTAATAAATTTATAATACTGTCATTATCAAAATTATTTAATGCACCATAAAGAAACCTTCCATTTTGAGGTGTGTTTTCAATAAATCCATTTATATCCGTACTATTTGTTATATTACATCTGCCTTTTCCTGTTATAAGTAGTTTTTTTCCACATGAATTCATTTTTTCAATTATTGTTACTTTGTTTCCATTTTTTGCTGATGATATTCCAGCAATCATTCCTGCAGGTCCACCACCTATTATGACAACATTATTCATTATTTTCCTCCGTTATAAATTTTTATTACTATTATTACCAAGTAAAAATTTTTGAGATAGTACATAGGTACATCATAAAATCTTTTATGAAGGTTAAAACGACACAAGATGCTACTTTTTATTTGACTACAGCATTGATATTGCCTTTAAAACTCCGGAGTTTTCCATATTCATATGTAAGTCCTCCTTGCAAAAATGCAGTATATGGTGGTCTTATTGGTGCATCACAAGATAATTCAATTGAAGAACCTTGTGTAAATGCTCCTGCTGCCATTATAACTTGATCAGTATAGCCTGGCATGTCCCATGGCTCTGGGATAGATGATGAGTCTATTGGAGAACCTGCTTGTATCCCTTGACAAAATTTTATTAATTTTTCCTTATCTCCAAATTCTATTGTTTGAACAATATCAGATCTTTTATCATTATATTTTGGCTCTACTCTGTAACCTAAATCTTCTAACATTTTACTTGCAAATATAGCTGTTTTTACACTACTTGCAACAACTTGCGGTGCAAAAAATAGTCCTTGCAATATTTGTTTATTAATTCCTAAGCTTGCCCCAACTTCTTTTCCAAGTCCTGGTGCTGTTAATCTTTCTGCTGAAAGTTCCACTAAATCCTTTCTTCCCACTATATATGCTCCATTTGGTGTAATACCACCACCTAAATTTTTTATTAAAGAACCAACCACAATATCTGCTCCCACTTCAGTAGGCTCTTTTTTTTCTACAAATTCACAATAACAGTTATCTATCATAATAACCGTATCTTTACTTATACTTTTTATTAATTTTATTACTTTCTCAAGTATTTCTAAATTTATAGTTTTTCTTATAGAATATCCTCTTGAACGTTGTATTTCTATTAATTTTACCTTACCTTTTTTTAATCTTTTTTCTATTTTATCGTAATCAAAATCATTATCTACTAATTCAATTTGTTCGTAATTTATACCATAGCTAATTAGTGAACTACAATTTTCTTTTATTCCAATAACTTCCTCTAAAGTATCATATGGTTTCCCTGTAATACTAATCATAGTATCCCCTGGCCTTAATATTCCAAATAACGCGGTAGAAAGCGCATGTGTTCCAGATATAAGCTGAGTTCTAACTAACGCATCTTCTGATTTAAATATATCTGCAAATATATTTTCTATAGTATCTCTTCCAATATCACCATACCCATATCCAGTTGTGCTATTAAAATGCATTTCTGATAAATTATATTTTTGAAAAGCCATTAAAACCTTCAAACTATTATACTCAGCTGTTTCTTCTGTTTTATTAAATATTGGCCTTAAATCATTTTCTACTTTTTTAGATAAATCTATAATATCTTCTTTTATTCCAAATTCTTTGTACATAATAACTCTCCTATTAATTATTTAGGCGGACAAAATTAAGTCCGCCCTATACTCTTTTAATCATCCATTTTATCTTCTTTTTCGTCTGCATCATTATCATCTTGCTCTTCTATATTATTTCTACACGCTTTTACCCAAATTATCCTTTTATCTTCGTATTCTTCAATTTTATATGTAACTTTTTCTGTTTCAATTACTGGTTTTTCATTATCTAAAGGTATTCTTCCTAATTCCTCTATTAAATATCCTGATAAAGTATCATATTCTCCTTCGGGAATATCAACATTTAATATTTTTCTTAAATCATGAATAGAAACACTTCCACTTATCATGTAAGTATTATCATCTATTTTTTCGTAATCTGTTTCTTCATCATCATATTCGTCAAAGATATTTCCAACAAGTTCTTCTATAATATCTTCCATTGTAACTAACCCAGCAGTTCCACCGTACTCGTCAAGTACTATAGCTATTTGATGTTTGTTTCTTTGCAAGTCTCTAAACAATTCATTTATTTGTTTGTTTTCAGATACAAAATATGCTTCTCTTAATAAATTAGATATTTTTACCTTTTCTTTTTTATTAACATTAGCTATTAAATCTTTTATAAATAAAAGTCCTACAATATTGTCAATATTATCTTCATAAACTGGAATTCTACTATATTTATATTCATCTAAATCCTTTAGAATATCACTTATATCAGAATTAATATCAATTGCATAAATATCTTTTCTATGTATCATTACTTCGGAAACTAATTTGTCATTGAATTCAAAAACATTGTTTATAAGCTCTCTTTCTTCTTCTTCGATTGACCCTTTTTCTTCTCCAACATCTATAAGCATTCTTATTTCTTCCTCTGTAACTGTTTCTTCGTCTGTTTCACTAATTCCAAATATCTTTGATATTCCATTTGTAGATGCTGTTAGTAATTTTACAAATGGAGCAGTTATAATAGATATTGCTCTAACTATTCGTACTGTAGCAAAAGCTATTTTTTCTGAATTTTTCATTGCTAATCTTTTTGGTACTAACTCTCCAAACACTAAAGAAAAATATGAAAGTATCATAGTTATAATTACTATTGATATGCTTTTCCATGCAGATAACCCTAATGGAATTAAATTTTGCAAAGCTGGAGCTAAATCATCTGCAAATGCATCTGCTGCAAATGCACTAGATAAAAATCCTGCAAGTGTAATTCCAATTTGAATTGTAGCCAAAAATTTACTTGGCTCTTTTAACATTTTTTTAATTTGTTTTGCTTTTTTATTTCCTTCTTTTGCTTGTTTTTCAATCTTTGCATCATTTATAGAAATAAATGCTATTTCTGTTGCTGCAAAAAAACTATTTACAAAAATTAATATGGCTAGTACTATAAGTTGTGTTGCCATTAAATTATATCACTCTTCCCTTCTTTTTGTGTAATTTGACATCAAATATTATATATTGTATGTAAATAAATGTCAAGGAAGAAGCTAGAATTACATACCTGTTTTAGGAAGTTTTACATTAAGATTTTTCTCACTATTTTTTACACTAAGCTCAGTATTTTTAGTCTTAGTTTCTATATCTGGTTCTTCTATAGTATTAATTACATTAACAGTTACTGTCTCATTAAGTTCTGTTTCAACTTTTATAAGTTTATCATATAGTTCATATCCTTCTTTAGTTTTTGTTTCTCTAATATAATATGTGCCAGGTAATAGATTATCTATCTCTACTTGGCCTTTTTCGTTAGTTGTAAGTCCTGTATGTATTACATTTTTATCTTTATCTAATAGTTCAAACTCTACTCCTTCTAAAGTATTTTCACCAGTATTATCTTTTTTTATAATAATTATTTTTGTATCATTTTTTGTATAATATACTTTTTTTGTTCCCTTTCCATCTTCAAAAGTATAGCCAGTTAATGCATAATTTTGAAGTCCACTATCTCTTGATGCTCCATATAAGACTGGTTTTGTTGCAACTTCACCAGATACATTAATTGTAAAATTACCGTCTTTTGTAATATTTGTTGTTGGTATTAATATTTTAAACTCTTCATTTGATTTAAACTCCTTTTTCTCTTTATTATTTTTATCTGTTATTTTTACTCCTTCTATTTCTAAATTTTTGATTTCTACTGTATATTTACTAAAACTAGCATTTGCTGATACACTAAATGCTTGAGATACATATTTATTATCTAAACTGTCCACTTGCCATAGGCTGTTTTTTTGTTTAATTGTGAGTTCTGATGACATTTTAGTTGCAGTAGAACTTCTTGCAGATTTTACTATTTGTTTTAGTGCATTCAAAGTTCTTGTACCAGATTCTTTATATTCGCTATTAACCGAATACTCATTTACATCTCTATTTGTAAGCATACAATATACTGCTTGTTTTGTAGCTAAGTATGCTTCTTCTTCACTTTTACATCCTAATTCTGATATTGATTTATATGGATATCCATTTATAATTGCTCTCCAAACCATCACATTACTTACTAATTTATTTACATCTACAGTTTGAGAAAATCCTATTTCAACACCTGGAAGATCTCTATTCATACAATATGCAGGATATTCCTTGCCATTTACTTTATATACTGCCATATGTGTATGAATTCCTAACCCATTCCACATTAATAATCCGTTTGTTTTTTTTGTTGCATATATATATGCAGTATTTATTGGGGTAGCAGCACTACTTTTTATTGGTATTAAACTTATTAGAATTACTATTAAAGTAATTATTATTGATATTCTTTTTTTCAAATTTATTCCTCCTTTATTTCTACTCCTTGTATGCAGAGTCTTTGATTTGGTTTATTTTCTACACAAGTTATTAGTGTTATTTTATTTTCTTTTGTTTTCTGCAAATATGACCAATCAGTATCTTTTATAATTTTAATTACATTAACTAAATATGTTTTTTTTCCATTTTTAGTTTTGTATATTACTTTATCTCCTTTTTTTAATTCTTTAAGCTTTGCAAAATAATTTATTGGATATCCCCTATTGTGTGCTGCAAGCCCTACATTGCCTTGCCATTTGGATGTATCTTCGAAATGTCCTACATATTCTAACATTACTTCTTGGCTTGTTCCTTCAGAGATTGGAGCCACTAAATTTATTTTTGGAATTTCTATTTGCCATATTTCTTCTTTAATATCTTCTTTAGCTATTTCTGATTTTTCTTCTTTTGAATTGCTAAATTCCATAATTTCTTCTGTATTATCTTTATTGTTTTCTTCTGTTTTGCTTATATTTTTGTCTTTTATATATATAAATGCTTTGTTTACTCCATAAATAGAAAAATCTAACACTAAAAAAACACATAAAGATATAATTAAAGAAATTATAAAAACATTTCTTCTAGTATAATTAATCAGATAGGCATCACCTCTTAAATATTAAATTTTGTAATTCGGATTTTAAAAAGATTAAAACTTTTTAGAATTAAATTAATTTTAAATTGCAAGACTTGCAACTTAGAACACTTATATTTTACAACTCACTGTAGGATTTGTAAAGCTTTTTCGTATGACTAAATTCGACATTTATCTTGCTTTCATACAGATTTTTATATATACAACAACATTAATTTATCTCAATTATTACAGTAACATGAAGTAATTTTATATCTATGAATACCCTAATTTTTTGATTTAGTTGTCTTTTATATACATTTATGTTATAATATTTTCGTTAAATTTAAAGGAATAATTTATATTTAAAATGGAGGTTATTATGAAGCTAACTTCAGATAATGAAACACTAGCAGAAAAAAAAGCTTTAATTTTATACATATTAGATAAAGTATCAAAACCTATTAGTAATGATGCTCTTTTAAAATTAGTTGTTTCTATAGATAATATGAATTATTTTTATTTTCAACAATTTTTATTAGACTTATTAGAAAATAAATATATTATAAATTATATGCAAGATAATGAATCTTTATATGAACTTACAACTGAAGGAAAGCAAGCACTAGCTTTAGTTAAAGATATTATTCCAGGAATTGCAAAATTTAGAGTTGATAATAACTTTAAGGAAACATTAGATAAATATGAAAATGAGATATCTATAAGTAGTGATTTTATTCCGCATAGTGAACATGACTATAGTGTTAAATGTAAAATAGTTGAGAACAATCAAATACTATTTGATCTGCAAGTTTTTGCAGGCTCAAGAGAACAAGCAAAAGCAATATCGGATAATTGGAATAACAATGCAGAAGAATTATATCCAAAAATAATAGAAATTTTAACAAGAACCTAAAATTGGGGACAGGTCGTTTTTCCCTGGCTTTTGGGGACAGGTCAAAAAATTCTGGGTTTTTTGA
>CANQWF010000028.1 GCA_947627485.1 uncultured Clostridia bacterium | reverse complement strand
CAGTAACGGAATTCGCGTTGGAAACAAATAATTATAACCTTCCCTAAAGAACCTAAAAAACAAACTACAATTTATATAATATAGCATTGATAAAAATTGAATTTTATAATATAATACAGCCATAGAAGGAGAGAGAAATGTCTAATTTTGTTCACTTACATGTCCATAGCGAATTTAGTTTGCTAGATGGAGCAAATAGAATAAAGGATTTACCAAAAAGAGCAAAAGAACTAGGAATGGATTCTATTGCTATTACTGATCATGGGGTTATGTTTGGTGTTGTTGACTTCTACAAAGCATGTAGGGCAGAGGGAGTTAAACCTATTATAGGATGTGAAGTGTATGTTGCTCCTAGAACTAGATTTGACAAGGAAGCAAACATAGATAATCACTACTATCATTTAATATTGCTTGCAAAAAATCAAATAGGATACAAAAATTTAAGTAGATTGGTTTCGATGGGATTTACAGAGGGCTTTTATTATAAACCACGTATAGATTATGAAATTTTAGAAAAATATCATGAAGGATTAATTGCTTTAAGTGCATGCCTTGCAGGCAATGTAAATAGAGAAATCCTAAATAATAATATAGAAAAAGCAGAAGAAGTAGCGCTTTGGCATAAAAACTTATTTGGTGAAGATTATTATTTAGAAATACAACCAAATGGACTTCCAGAGCAAGTATTAGTAAATCAAAAATTAATTGAAATGTCTAAAAAATTAGATATTCCACTTGTTGCAACAAATGATGCACATTATCTAAAAAAGGAAGATGCGTATAATCATGAAATCTTACTATGTATACAAACAGGAAAGAGAATGACAGATGAAGATAGAATGAGAATGGGAACAGATGAGTTTTATATAAAATCGCCAGAAGAAATGGCGGAATATTTTAAAAATGTTCCAGAAGCAATAGAAAACACAGTTAAAATTGCAGAAAAGTGTAATGTAGAATTCGAATTTGGTCATACTAAACTTCCAAATTATGAAGTTCCAAAGGAATTTGCTACACATACAGATTACTTTATACACTTAAGTAATGAAGGATTAAAAAGAAGATATGGGGAAAATCCAAGCAAAGAAATACAAGAACGTTTTGATTATGAATTATCAGTAATAGAAAAAATGGGATATGTAGATTATTTCTTAATAGTTTGGGACTTTATTAATTATGCAAGAACAAATGGAATAAGTGTAGGACCTGGACGTGGTTCAGGAGCAGGTTCAATTGTTGCATATGCATTAGGAATAACAGATATAGACCCCATAAAATATAATTTACTATTTGAAAGATTTTTAAATCCAGAAAGAATTAGTATGCCTGATTTCGACATAGATTTTGACTATGAAAGAAGAAGCGAAGTTATAGATTATGTTGGAAGAAAATATGGAAGAGACCATGTTTCACAAATTATAACATTTGGAACAATGTCTGCGAGAATGGTAATAAGAGATGTTGCAAGAGCATTAGATTTGCCATATGCTGAAGCAGATAAACTTGCAAAAATGATACCAAACGAATTACATATTACAATAAAAAAAGCATTAGAACAAAATAGAGAACTTGGAAATCTTTATGAGACAGATGAGGGAACAAAAAAATTATTAGATATAGCAATGGGATTAGAAGGTATGCCAAGACAGGCATCTACCCATGCATGTGGTATTGTTATCACAAAAGACCCAGTTATTGATTATGTTCCATTATATGTAAATGAAGGAACAATATCTACTGAATTTATAATGACAACTCTAGAAGAACTAGGGTTATTAAAAATGGACTTTTTAGGACTTAGAACTCTTACTGTAATATCAGATACTATTAAACTTGTTAAAGAAGGTAGGGGTATAGATGTTAAGATAGACAATGAAATGAATGACCAAAAAGTTTTTGAAGAAACATGGAGAAGTGGAAATACATCTGGTGTATTTCAATTTGAAAGCCAAGGTATGACTAACTTTATGAAGGAATTAAAACCAGATAGCCTAGAAGATATAATTGCAGGAGTTTCCTTGTATAGACCAGGTCCAATGGATCAAATACCTAGATACATAAAAAACAAACTAAATCCAGAACATAGTGAATATACACACCCAAGCTTAATACCAATACTTAATGTAACTTATGGATGTATGGTATATCAAGAACAGGTTATGCAAATAGTAAGGGATTTAGCAGGATACTCACTTCGGAAGAGCAGATTTAGTAAGACGTGCAATGGGAAAGAAAAAGCTAGATGTAATGGCAAAAGAAAGAGAATACTTTATAAATGGTCAAACAGATGAAAATGGTAATGTTATAATCCCAGGATGCGTTAGAAATGGAATAAGCAAAGAAGATGCAAATAAAATATTTGATGAAATGGCTGAGTTTGCAAAATATGCATTTAATAAGTCACATGCAGCAGCATACGCAGTAGTAGCATATCAAACAGCATATTTAAAAACATATTATGCACCTGAGTTTATGGCAGCAACATTAAATAGCTTTTTAGGAAATTTAGATAAAGTGCCAGAGTATATAGACGAATGTAAAAGACTAAAAATAGAAATATTAAAACCAGATATTAATAAAAGTTATACTAAATTTACTGTTGATGGAAATAAAATAAGATTTGGACTTCGGAAGTGTTAAAAATGTAGGTAATGCTGTAGTTGATACTATTACAGCTGAAAGAGAAAAAAATGGCGAATATAAAAGTTTTACAGATTTTTGTGAAAGAATGTCAGGAGAAGCTGTTAATAAAAGATGTATAGAAAGTTTAATAAAAGCAGGAGCTTTTGATGAATTTGAACAAACAAGAAGTACACTTCTTGCATCATTTGAAGGAATAATAGATACTATAAATGATACATCAAGAAAAACAATGCAAGGACAGGTTACCATGTTTGATTTAGGAAATACGGAAGATGAAAAAATAGAAAGCATGAAATATAGTTTCACAACATTAAAAGAATTTGATGAAAAAGAACTATTATCGATGGAGAAAGAGATGCTTGGTATATATATATCAGGGCATCCATTAGATAAAATAAAAGAAGATATTAAAAAAATAGCTACAATAAATACTTTGCAAATGTTACAAATGAACGAACAAAACAACCTAAGTGATGACGGAAAACAAGTAAAATATGTTGGAATAATAACATCAATAAAAAAGAAATATACAAAAAGAAATACTTTAATGGCATTTATGACAGTAGAAGATTTATATGGAAGCACAGAAATAATTGTTTTTGACACATGCTATAGTAAATCACAAAATATATTATTAGAAGAAAATATAGTATTAATAGATGGTAGATTAAGTATAAGAGAAGATGAGCCGGTAAAGATAGTTGCAAACAGCATAACAGAATTTAATGTAAATACACAACAAAATACTGTAGAGGTAACATCATTAAATGACTCGAAAAAAATGCAACGACCTAAAATACTAACATTAAATATAACAAATGCTAATGAAACACAAAAAGATAAATTAAGAGGAGCAATAAAATTTTTTTCAGGAGATAGAAATAATATAGCTGTCCAAGTAAATGTTAATGGAGAGATAAAACCATGTGGTGGAATTTATTTAACAAATGAAGTATTAGAGCAGTTAAAAGAAATTGTAGGAGAACAAAATGTAGAACTAAAATAATGTAAGGAAGTGAAAATACGTGTTTACTGGAATTATAGAAGAAGTAGGTATAATTAAATCAATACAAAAAAGCACAAATTCTATAAAGCTTACTATATATGCAAATAAAATTTTTCAAGACTTAAAAATTGGAGATAGTATTGCTGTAAATGGAATATGTTTAACGGTAACTAAAATGAATAATAATGAATTTACAGCAGATGTAATGCATGAAACAATAGATAGAACATCTCTTTCTACTTTAAAAAAAGGAAGTACTGTAAATTTAGAAAGAGCATTATTAGTATCAGATAGATTTGGAGGACATATTGTACTAGGGCATATAGATGGCATAGGAACTATTACAAACATTAAAAAAGATAATATTGCAATTTGGTATACAATTAAAGCAGAGCCTAATATTATGAAATATATTGTAGATAAGGGTTCAGTTGCAATTGATGGAATTAGTTTAACAGTTGCCAAAGTATCAAAAGATAATTTTAGTATTTCGGCTATACCACATACACTAGAAAATACTACATTACTAGGAAAATCAATTAATGAAGTAGTTAATATAGAAAACGATTGTATAGGAAAATATATTGAAAAACTATTTTTGGTAGATAAAGAAAACTCATCAAAAATAACAAGAGAGTTTCTTTTAAAAAATGGTTATTAGGTAGAATTTAAACTACTATATATAAAAAATAACGATATATATTAAATTTAAAGGAGGAAATGTATATGAAAATTTATGAAGGAGAGTTAGTTTCAAAGGATATTAAGATAGGTATTGTTGTAGCAAGGTTTAATGAATTTATAACATCAAAATTATTAGCTGGTGCAATTGATTCTTTAAAACGTGAAAATGTAAAAGAAGAAGATATTGAAGTTGCATGGGTACCAGGAGCATTTGAAATTCCTTTAATTGCTTCAAAAATGGCAAAGAGTAACAAATATGATGCTATAATTTGTTTAGGAGCAGTTATTCGTGGTAGCACAAGTCATTATGATTATGTTTGTAACGAAGTATCTAAAGGTATAGCAAATGTAAGTCTTTCAAGCGATATTCCAGTAATGTTTGGTGTTTTAACAACAGATAATATTGAACAAGCAATAGAAAGAGCAGGAACAAAAGCTGGAAATAAAGGTTCTGAATGTGCACAAGGTGCAATTGAAATGGTTAATCTTATACGTTCAATTGAAAATAAATAATAATTTTTTTTCAAATATATAATAATTTCAAAAAAGATGAATAAAATTAATAAAACCTATTGACTTTTTTATATAAAGGGTATAAATTATTAGCAGTCGATACAATCGACTGCTAATTTGTCACAAAAATTGACAAATAATATTAACCTAGGGGAGGAATGTGATTATGATAAAACCATTAGCAGACAGAGTTCTTATTAAAATGGTAGAGGCAGAAGAAACAACAAAAAGTGGAATTATACTATCTAGTGGATCTAAAGAAAAACCACAAATTGCAGAAGTAGTTGCAGTTGGACCAGGAACAGAAGACACAAAAATGTATATAAAAGAAGGTGACAAAGTTATTATAAATAAATATTCTGGAACAGAAGTAAAATACGAGGAAACAGAATATACAATAGTAAAGCAAGAAGATGTTCTTGCAATAGTAGAATAAAAAAAGGAGACGATTTATATGTCAAAGGAGATTAAATTTGGCGAAGATGCCAGAAAGAAAATGTTAAATGGTGTAAATATATTAGCTGATACTGTAAAAGTTACACTTGGGCCAAAAGGAAGAAATGTAGTATTAGATAAAAGCTTTGGAGCACCACTTATTACAAACGATGGTGTTACAATAGCAAAAGAAATTGAACTAGATGATCCTTACGAAAATGTTGGTGCAAGACTTGTAAAAGAAGTTGCAACAAAAACAAATGACATTGCAGGTGATGGAACTACAACAGCAACTGTACTTGCTCAAAGTATAATAAAAGAAGGTGTAAAAAATGTAGCTGCTGGTGGAGATACAATGGCAATAAAAAGAGGTATTGATAAAGCAGTAGACGCAGCAGTAGAAGGATTAAAAGAAATAAGTTCTGAAATAAATGGAAAAGAAGATATTGCAAGAGTTGCAAGTATTTCTGCGAACAATCAAGAAATAGGAGAATTAATTGCAGATGCAATGGAAAAAGTATCAAAAGATGGAGTAATAACAATAGAAGAATCAAAAACAGCATCAACAGGACTTAATGTAGTTGAAGGAATGCAATTTGATAAAGGATATATTTCTCCATATTTTGTAACAGATACAGATAAAATGGAATCTATAATGGAAAATCCATATATATTAATAACAGATAAAAAAATTAGTAATATTCAAGAAATATTACCATTACTAGAAAGCTTAATGCAAGCATCTGGAAAATTAGTTATAATTGCTGATGATATTGAAAGCGAAGCTTTATCAACACTTGTATTAAATAAACTAAGAGGAGTTTTAAATGTAGTTGCAGTAAAAGCACCAGGATTTGGTGATAGAAGAAAAGAAATGCTAGAAGATATTGCAATTCTTACAGGTGGAGAAGTAATAACAAGTGATTTAGGATTAGAATTAAAAGATACAACTATTGAGCAATTAGGTAGAGCAAAACAAGTAAAAGTACAAAAAGAAAATACAATAATAGTAGATGGAGCAGGAGAGAAATTTCAAATAGAATCAAGGGTTAAACAAATTAGAACTGCCTTAGAAGACACAACTAGCGAATTTGATAAAGAAAAATTACAAGAAAGATTAGCTAAAATTGCTGGTGGAGTTGCAGTAATAGAAGTTGGTGCAGCAACAGAAGTTGAAATGAAAGAAAAGAAATTAAGAATAGAAGATGCACTTTCTGCAACAAAAGCTGCAGTTGAAGAAGGAATTGTTGCAGGTGGTGGAACAGCACTTGTAAATGTAGCTCCAAAAGTAGAAAAAGTAATAGAAAAATTAAATGAAGACGAAAAAATAGGTGCAAAAATAGTTTTAAGAGCATTAGAAGAACCAGTTAGACAAATTGCTGCAAATGCTGGACTTGAAGGTGCTGTTATATTAGATAAAATAAAATCAAGTGAAATTGGAGTTGGATTTAATGCAGCAAAAGAAGAATATGTAGATATGAAAAAAGCAGGAATAGTAGATCCAACTAAAGTAACACGTAGCGCACTTCAAAATGCAGCAAGTATAGCATCTATGATACTTACAACAGAAAGTGTAGTAACAGAAAAGAAAGAAAAAGAGTGCAATTGCAACCATGAAAATGGAGGAATGCCACAGGGAATGGATGGAATGTACTAATTTAGAAATTAGAATTTGAAAATTTTTGTAGAGACAGATTTCGTATCTGCCGGAAAAAAAGTAAAAATTCTATTGACGAGTAGCAATGGATATTATATACTCATATTAACAAAAGATTATGAGGTGATTATATTGGTTACAGATAAATCAGGAAAAATCTTTGAAGATAGACGAAAAGAAGAAAGAAGAAAAGAAAACATTAAAGTCAATGAAGAAAGACGAAAAGAAGAAAGACGAAAATCAAATAAAGGATAGTATTTAAACTATCCTTTATTTTTGTATAGGAAAAATCAAAGATTTTTCTATACAAAAAAATGCTATAATCGCTATCGCCTTTGAGATTTGCTCCTTATAGTCGCAAACTCAAATCGGCGAGAACAAAGGGCGGTCAAAGACCGCTTTGTTCTTTGTACATTAATTAGCAACATCCGTTGTTATTTCCACCGCAACAGCAGCATATTAAAATTATAAGGATTATTATCCAGCAGCAATCTCCACCGAATCCGAATCCGCATCCGCATCCTCCTCTATTTTCTGGCATAGTATTCACCTCCCCTTAATAATTAAGTACATTTCCTTAAAGCCTAAATAGGATAAACTATTTTAGCAGCAGTTTCTGTTACCACATCCACAGAAAAGCAATAGGAATAAAATGATAAACCATAAAATTTCATCATTATTTGATGAGCAACAATTTCTCATGGTGCATATCTCCTTTCTAAACTTTAACTTTGTATTCATTTGTATGTCATGATATATATTATTCATTTTGAAAAAATGTGTTACTGATTGCAGATTGAATTGACAAAACTGGTAAAAAGTAGTATAATTTAAAAAGTTGATACCTAAACCTTAGGTAAAGTATGAGATTTTTGTATATAATATTAATGATTCGGAAAACCTAATATTATAGTATATAATATTAATAAAATGCTATTTAAGAGATAAATGCATTTTGTACATAAGATTAAGTAATATTTATGATTAATTAAAGTCGGAGATATAATTAATTAAAGAATCATTAGTTTAAGTTATTAAACTATTTTTTGTTGTATAGGAAAAATCAAAGATTTTTCTATACAACATAATTTCGTATGAGAAAAAATTGTAAATAATTAGCACGTATTTTAATAGATTTCGGTGTACAGTGAATGTATATGTGATTGCTGGAGTAGATTTAATATGCTTTATATAAAAAATTTACAGTTATTTTCAATGTATCTTAATAATTTGATATTTTATACAAAATTCAACATAAGAGAGGAGATAAAATGAAAGAAAACTTAGAAAATAATATTAAAGAAAAACCTAAAAAAAGAGAGTACGTTCCAAAAAAGAAAAAAACTACTCAAACAAGAAAAGGAAGCGTTGAACAAGTTCAATTTAAAAAATCAAATTTAAAAATAATACCACTTGGAGGGTTATTAGAAATAGGAAAAAATATTACAGTATTCGAGTACGAAAATGATATTATATTAGTAGACTGTGGTTTAGCATTTCCAGAAGATGATATGCTAGGTATTGACCTAGTAATACCAGATTTATCTTATTTAGAAAAGAATAAAGACAAAATAAGAGGATTAGTAATAACACATGGGCATGAAGATCATATTGGTTCTATACCATATTTATTAAAGCAAATGAATGTACCTATATATGGAACAAAACTAACAATAGGATTAATTGAACACAAATTAGAAGAACACAAACTATTACGAAGTACTAAATTAAAAGTAGTTAATCCTGGGCAAACAATTACATTTGGCTCAATGAAAGTAGAATTTATAAGAACAACTCATAGTATACCAGATGCTTGTTCACTTGCAATTCATACACCAGTAGGAACTATAGTGCATACTGGAGATTTTAAAATAGATTATACTCCAATCGATGGAGAAATGATAGATTTTGGAAGATTAGCAGAACTTGGTAACAAGGGTGTTCTAGCACTTATGTCAGATAGTACAAATTCAGAAAGAAAAGGATATACTATGTCGGAAAGTACAGTAGGAGAAGTTTTAGATAAATTATTTATAAACTGTACAAAAAGAATAGTAGTTGCAACATTTTCATCAAATGTTCATAGGGTACAACAAATAGTAAATTCAGCAGTAAAATATGGAAGAAAAATTGCAGTTTGTGGTAGAAGTATGGTTAATATGATAGAGACTGCAAGGAAGTTTGGATATATTAAAGTACCAGACAATGTATTTATAGATATAGATATGATAAAATCATATCCAGATGAAAAACTTACAATAATTACAACAGGTAGTCAAGGTGAAACTATGTCAGCACTAACAAGAATGGCATCAGGAGAACACAAAAAAGTACAAATAACACCTAATGATTTAATAATTATATCTGCAAATCCAATACCAGGGAACGAAAATTCTGTATCAAAAGTAATAGATGATTTAATGAAAATAGGTGCAGAAGTTGTATATAATGCATTAGCAGATATACATGTTTCAGGACACGCATGTCAAGAAGAACAAAAATTGATGATAAGTTTAGTAAGACCAAAATATTTTATACCAGTTCACGGTGAATATAGGCAGTTAATAGCGCATAGTGAAACAGCAAAATCTGTTGGTATTGACCCAGATAATATATTTATAATGACAAATGGAAGAATTTTAGAATTAAATGAATATGATGCAAAACTAACAGGAACAGTACCAGTAGGAAAAATAATGGTAGATGGTTTAGGTGTAGGAGATGTTGGAAATATTGTTTTAAGAGATAGACAACGTTTATCACAAGACGGTTTAATTATAATAGTATTAACAATGAATTCTAAAACAGGAACAGTAGTTGCAGGACCAGATGTGCTTTCTAGAGGTTTTGTATATGTTAGAGAGTCAGAAAATTTAATGGAGGATATTAAACAATTATTAAGAGCAGAAATACTAAAATTTGAAAAGAAACATATAACAGATTGGACTACAATAAAAACAATGTTAAGAGAAGAATTAAGAGATTATATTTTTAAAAAAACCAAAAGAGATCCTATGATCTTGCCTATTATAATGGAAGTGTAACAGTAAAAGGAGCGTTTATATAGCTCCTTTTTTAACATTTATTATTTTTGTTACTGTTTATAGTAAAAATTAAAGCCATTACTTATAAAAAATATGTTTAGATATTGAATATAATAAATTTTTATGCTATAAAAAATATATACTAAAAAAATACTATTAGTATTAAAAAGGGGGAGATATTAAAATGGCGACAATTGAAGAAGTAAATGAAGATTTTAATGTAAAAAAACCAAAAAAGAAAGGATTAATATTTGCAATAATAGCAGTATTACTTGTTATAGCATTTATATTAGTATATTGTTTAGTAATTTCAAAACCACAATTTATATTTAGCAGAGCAATTAACAATATTTTTAAGTATGAAGACGAAAACTATGATTCAATTAAAATTAATTCAAACATGAATGTATCAGTAAAGGCAGAAGATACAAGTATTCAGCAACAATTAAATGAAATTGAAAAATACAATTTAAAATTAGGAACACAATTAGACATTGAGAAAGAACAGGAAATTATAGATTTAGGATTAGAATATGATAATAGTCCAGTAATAGATGCCCAAATTTATTACGATGGAGAAGAATTATATGCTTTTTTAGAAGGATTATTTGACAAATATATTAAATTAGAAATGAATGAAGAGCAAAAAGAATCACTTCAATCTATATTTGAGACATCTAATAAAGACGTAGATACAAAATTTTTTGATGCATTAAAGAATGAGTTAAAATCAGAAATAAAAGAAAGAGGAACATACGAAAGAGAAAAAATCACAGTAGAAATTAGTGGCCAAGAACAAAAAGTTATAAAAAATACTTATTCATTAAATAGTAAAGACATATACAAAATTATGGAAAATATAGTTAGAAACTTAGGAGAAAATGACAAACTGATAGAAAATATAGAACAATCTAAAAGAAGTGAATTCAAAGATGAAATGAATCAAATTGCGGATTCTATAGAAGAAACAAATGTAGATGAAGATTTAGATTTTGACATTTCTATATTAACAAAAGGCATATTAAATAAAACAGCTGGAGTAGAAATTGAAGTATATTCTAAAGATGATAAATCAACAGTATTAATAGATGTATTAAATGAAGATGAAAATATATATTCATTTAATATAAAAGTAAAAGCAGATGGGGTAACTGAAGAAGTATTAAATGGAAATGTAGAGATAAAAAAAGACAAAGATAGTAAAAATGAACAAGCTGGAAAGGTTATAATAACAGTAGAAGTTCCAGAAACAGCAGAAGCTACATTAACAATAGATTATATAGTTGAATTTAATAAAGGTATAGACAATATAGATGTATCAAATAATATAAATATGTCTGATATTACAGAACAAGACATACAAGGTATTTTAGAAAAATTAAGGGAAAGACATTTTATAGGAGATATAGTAAGGAATTTAATGGATTTAAATGTAAGTACAGTAAGAGATAAAGAAGGTAATGTAATAGATACAATAGATGATGATATTCAATTAGATAATAATATGCTTGTTGACCCTTACTATATTACAGATGTTCCAAATGCACAATAGATTGATACTTGAAAAAATAAAAATATGTGATACAATTAAACCGTATAAAGATAAATATCTTTATACGGTTTATTAATACCAATATAAAGGTGATAAAAATGATAAAATTTACAAAAATGCATGGGCTAGGTAATGATTATGTATATATTGACTGCTATTCTGAGAATGTAGAATTAGGAAACATATCAGACCTAGCTAAATTTATGAGTAATCGTCACTTTGGAATAGGATCAGATGGAATAATTTTAATATGTAAAAGTGATATAGCAGACTTTAAAATGAGAATGTTTAATTTTGACGGAAGCGAAGCAGAGATGTGTGGAAATGGAATAAGATGTGTTGGTAAATTTGTTTATGACAAAGGACTAACAAATAAGAAAACTATTAAAGTTGAAACATTAGCAGGAATTAAAGAGTTAAATTTTAATTTAAAAGAGGGAAAAGTAGAAACAGTAAGAGTAGATATGGGTGAGCCAATATTAAGCCCAAAAGAAATACCAGTAATTTTTGAAAAAGAGCCAGTAAAAGATTTAAAAATTAAAGCATTAGATAAAGAATTTAGTTTTACTTGTGTTTCTATGGGAAATCCACATGCAATAACAATAGTAGATAATACAAAAGAATTTGATATAGAAAAATATGGACCAGTCTTAGAGACAGATGAGCATTTTCCAAAAAGGTCTAACATAGAATTTATAGAAGTATTAGATAAAAATAATATAAAAATGAGAGTATGGGAAAGAGGCTCAGGAGAAACACTTGCATGTGGTACAGGAGCATGTAGCGTAGCTGTTGCATGTAATATAAAGGGACTTACAGAAAGAAAAGTAAATATAGAACTGTTAGGAGGAACATTAGAAATCGAATGGGATCAAAAAACAAACCATGTATTTATGACAGGTCCGGCAGTAACCGTATTTGAAGGAGTGATTAATTATGTATAAAATCAATGAAAATTATTTAGAATTACAAGATAGCTATTTGTTTTCTACAATAGCAAAAAAGGTAGAGGAATATAAGAGTAAAAATCCAAATAAAGAAATAATAAAAATGGGAATTGGAGATGTAACAAGACCAATAGTACCAAGTATAATAGATGCAATGCACAAAGCTGTTGACGAAATGCAAAATGGAGAAACATTTAGAGGATATGGACCAGAACAAGGATACGATTTTTTAAGAGAAAAAATATCTAAATATGATTATAAAGACAGAGAAATAGATATAAATCCAGATGAAATATTTATATCAGATGGTTCTAAATGTGATGTAGCAAATATATTAGACATATTAGGAAATGAAAACAAAGCTGCAATAACGGACCCAGTATATCCAGTATATTTGGACACAAATGTAATGATAGGTACAGCAGGGAAGTACAATAAAGAAAAAGGAATGTACGAAAACATAGTATATGTACCAATAAAAGCAGAAAACAATTTTGTGCCAGAACTGCCAAAAGAAAAGGTGGGTTTAATATATCTATGCCTTCCTAATAATCCAACAGGAACAGTTCTAAACAAAGAAGAATTAAAAAAATGGGTAGACTATGCAAAAGAAAATAAATCATTAATACTATTTGATTCTGCATATGAAAGGTATATTACAGAAGAAAATATTCCACACAGTATATACGAAATAGAAGGAGCAAAACAAGTTGCAATAGAATTTAGAAGCTTTTCTAAAACAGCAGGATTTACTGGCGTAAGATGTGCATATACAGTTGTTCCAAAAGAACTTAAATGCAAAACTTCAAAAAATGAAGAAATAGAATTAAATAAATTGTGGAGTAGAAGAATGTCTACTAAATTTAATGGAGTATCATACATAACACAAAGAGCAGCAGAAAGCGTTTATAGTGAAGAAGGACAAAAACAAATAAAACAAAATATAGATTACTATATGGAAAATGCAAGAATCATTAGAGAGGGATTAAACAAAGCAGGATTTATAACATATGGAGGAGTAAATGCCCCATATATATGGCTAAAAGTTCCAGAAGGGCTAACATCATGGGAGTTTTTCGATAAACTATTAAGTGAAAAACAAATAGTAGGAACACCTGGAGTTGGATTTGGACCATCAGGAGAAGGATACTTTAGACTAACAGCCTTTGGAACAAGAGAAAACACAATCAAAGCAATGGAAAGAATGACAAATTAAAAAATGGTGAAAAAGGGGCCAGGCCCCTTTTTCCCTATTTAAGAAATTTTCTTTACTTTTTTTGATTTAGATAGTATAATTATAAGGCTAAAAATGATGAAGGGAGTAATTATAAAATATGGATTTTAATGAACTTGCGGATTTAATATTTCCAGATGCAAAAGAGATTGCATATTATGAAGAAAAATACCCAGAAAGAAATTTACCTGAAGGAGCAATGGTAACAAGATTTGCACCTAGTCCAACAGGATTTATACATATAGGAGGACTGTTTGGAAGTATAATAGATAGAAAACTTGCTCAGCAGTCAGATGGTGTGTTTATTTTAAGAATAGAAGATACTGACCAAAAAAGAGAAATAGAAAATGGTGTAGAGCAAATAGTAGATGGACTAAAAGCTTTTGATATTACACCAGATGAAGGTGTGATATCTGAAAATGAAGAAACAGGAAATTATGGGCCATACAAGCAAAGCCAGAGGAAAGATATTTATCAGGCTTATGCTAAATACTTAATAAAACAAGGACTAGCATACCCATGTTTTTGTACACCAGAAGAATTAGAAGAGATAAGAGCAAAACAAGAAGCGGCAAAAATCAGGCCAGGATATTATGGAGTATGGGCTAAATATAGAACACTTCCTATAGATGAAGCAGCTGAAAAAATAAAAAACGGAGAGAAATATATTATAAGATTTAAATCTCAAGGAAGAGAAGATAGAAGAATAAAACACAAAGATAGCATAAAAGGAAATATTGAGTTTCCTGAAAATGACCAAGATATAGTTATAATAAAGGCAGATGGGCTTCCAACATATCACTTTGCACATGCAGTAGATGACCATTTAATGAGAGTAACACATGTAATACGTGGGGATGAATGGGTATCTTCACTTCCACTTCATTTAGAACTATTTAGAGCTTTAGGATTCAGACCACCTAAATATGCACATACTGCAACAATAATGAAAGATGAAAATGGAAGCAAAAGAAAAATCAGTAAAAGAAAAGATCCAGAAGCTGCAGTAAGTTATTATCACGAACAAGGTATTCCAGCTGACGCAGTTGTAGAATATCTACTTAATATTGCAAATTCAAGCTTTGAGCCATGGAGAAGATCAAATCCAAATAAAGATATATCAGAATTTGAATTACAATTAAACAAAATGAGCGTAAGTCGGTGCTGTATTTGATATGGTAAAACTTTTAGACGTATCTAAAAATGTAATTTCGAAATATAGTGCAGAGAAAATATATGATGAAACACTAAAATGGGCAAGTAAGTACGACAAAGAACTTGAAAAATTGTTAAATGATAATAAAGAATATTCAATTAAAGTTTTAAATATAGAAAGAGGAAAAGCAAAACCAAGAAAAGATATAGCAAAATGGTCAGATGTGAAAGAAATAATTAGCTATATGTATGAAGAAGAATACAGCAAAATGGAAAATTTTGAGTTTCAAAAAATAGACAACAAAGAAGAAATAAAAGAGATATTGAATTCATATATTGAAAATTATTTTGATATAAAGGACGATAAAGAAACTTGGTTTAATAAAATAAAAGATTTATCTGAGGCACAAGGATATGCAAGAGAAGTAAAAGAGTATAAACAAGAACCAGAAAAATACAAAGGACATGTTGGCGATGTTAGTACAGTTATAAGAGTAGCCTTAACTACAAAACATAACACACCTGACTTATATGAAATAATGCAAGTATTAGGTAAAGATACCATAGAAAACAGAATAAACAATTATATTAAAAGATAAATTGTTGATTGTAGAATGAAAAATTTTGAGGGCGGGACGCCCAGGGGTGCGTCCCCTACAATACACGTTAATATTTGTAGGGGTC
>CANQWF010000027.1 GCA_947627485.1 uncultured Clostridia bacterium | reverse complement strand
AACTATGAGGAATACCCATGTACCGAGGTTTGTCCCTCGAACCTTATATGGGACATTCCTCGAACTATGAGGAATACCCATGTACCGAGGTTTGTCCCTAAAACCTATTAATTAGGAGGTGAAAAAATTTGGCTAGTGAAAAAATTCTTAATCAAAAGAAAGAGGAAGTATCTAAATTAGCAGAAAAAATAAAAGAAGCTAAAGTAGTACTTTTAACAGATTACAGAGGTATAAATGTTTCTGATGTAACAGAATTAAGAGCTAAACTAAGAAATTGTGACGTAGAATATAAAGTCATTAAAAATAATATAACAAGAAGAGCTCTTGAAGAATGCAAGATAGATGGACTTAATGATGTTTTAGAAGGTCCTACAGCAGTAATTATAGGAAACAATGATTATCTTGATGCATGTAAAGCAATTTACGAATATGCAAAGGATAATGACTTTTATAAAATCAAAGGTGGTATTATAGATGGAAAAGTTGTTTCAACAGAAGAAATAATTACACTTGCAAAACTACCATCAAGAGAAACATTAATAAGCATGCTTGCTGGTGCATTACTTGGAAATATTTCAAAACTTGCAGTTGCATTGGATCAAGTTGCTAAGCAAAAAGAACAAACATCAAACGCATAATTTTAATGAAAAACTTCGTATTACGTCGTTATTTTAAATACAAAAAATGCTCAACGTACCTATGTACGCCTCCGCTTTTTTGATTTAAAATGCCTAGTACTACTCGTTTTTGATTAAAATTAAATATAACTTAAAAAATAATAAAAAAATAGGGTGGTGACCTAAGCACCAGAATAAATAAGGAGAAAGCATAAATAAAAAATGCGTTCCCTTACAATAAAGGAGAGAAAATAAAATGGCAGATATAGCAAAAATGTTAGAAGAAATAGACAGCTTAACAGTTGTTGAATTATCAGAATTAGTAAAAGGAATAGAAGAAAAATATGGAGTATCAGCAGTTGCAGCAGCAGCACCAGTAGCAGGTGGAGTAGCAGGTGGAGCAGCTGAAGAAAAATCATCATTTGATGTAGTATTAAAAGATGCTGGAGCAAATAAAATACCAGTTATTAAAGTTGTAAGAGATGCAACAGGATTAGGATTAAAAGAAGCTAAGGATTTAGTTGATGGAGCTCCTAAAACTATAAAAGAAGGAGTTGCTAAAGAAGAAGCAGAAGAATTAAAAGCTAAATTTGAAGAAGCTGGAGCAACAGTTGAATTAGCTTAATTATTTTAAAATTATGAAAAGGTAATAGAGATTGTAAATTATTACAATCTCTATTATTTTATTGTGGAAAAAGGGGCCTGGCCCCTTTTTCCACATTTCAAGCAAAAGTTAATTACATGATAATTATTATTATGGGTAAATAATGATAAAATTGACTAATTATGTAAAACATGATATAATATATCTAGCAGATTTATATAATCTGACTAAATATTTTTTGGAGGTATGTCTGTATGGACGAAAAGAAAAAAGAAGCAATAAAATCTATTTTGACAATTTGTCGGAAAAATGGTGTAACACTCGAAGAAGTGCTCATAGCTGCTTTAGGCAATAATACTACTGAAGAAAAACAATGTGATGATTGCCTTGAAAAAAGAATTGCGAACATTTTGAAGGAATTAGGTATTCCAGCAAGTATCTTAGGATATCGGTATATAATATCTTCAATATTATTTATAATGGAACACTCAGAAGAAAGACTTCCATTAGTAAAAGTAATATATCCGGAGATAGCAAAAAAGCATGGAACAAAACCAGGACGAGTAGAAAGAGCAATCCGTCATGCAATAGAAGTTTCATGTTCAAGAGGAGCACAATCATTAATAGAAGAAATATTCGGTTACACAATTTCGACGGCAAAAAGGAAACCAACCAATGGTGAATTTATTTATGCAATGGTTGAGTTTTTAAAAGAAAACTAAATTAGAACTCCAGAAAAAGACTCCAGTTATAACACTGGAGTTTTTTATTGAATAGAAAATCAAAGATTTTCCCTATTCAAGATAGTTTCGTAAACATTCCTAGCTTGACTAAACAAAGTAATATTAATATAATATTTGTATAAAGTGTTAATTATTTTAATGGAGGTTTTTATGATAGGTATCATAGTAGCAGAGATTGAAGAAATGAAGGCTATAGAGAATATAATGAGCAATATAGAAATAAAAAGCATATATGAATATAAAATGGTAATTGGTAATATTAACAACAGAGAATACATATTAGTAAGAAGTGGTGTAGGCAAAGTAAATGCAGCTAGAACTACTCAAATATTAATTGATAAATTTGATGTTAAATATATAATAAATGTGGGATCAGCAGGAGCTATAAATGATAATTTAAAAATAGGAGATATTGTTGTTGGTAGTAGGTTAGTTCAGCATGATTTTGATGTTACCGCATTTGGTCATGAAAAAGGATATATATCAGAGATTGGTAAATTTTTTGAAAGTGATTCAAAGATAATTAAAAAATCTAAAGATATAAAGATTGAAAATATAAATATTGTAATAGGTACTATAGCATCAGGAGATATATTTTGTACAAATATAGAAATGAAAGATAAAATAAGAAAAGAATTTAATGCAGACTGTATTGAAATGGAAGGAGCTGCTATTGCACAAGTATGTTATTTGAGCAAAATACCATTTATAATAATACGTTCAATATCTGATATACCAAATCAAAAAAATCAAATTGATTTTAGTAAATATATAAAAGTTGCTTCTAAAAATTGTGCAGAATTTATAAAGCAGATATAGATACATGCATTGTCTTGACAAAAAAAGTAAATAAATATATAATCACAAATAATGATAGGAGAGATGTATTTAATGAAAAAGGTTAAAATTATTTCCATTTCACTTTTAAGTGGATTAATATTATTATCAACGAATTCTTTGGCAATAAAAGGAACAGTAAATGCACCAAGTGGATTAGTATTAAGAGAAAAAGCGTCTAAAACCAGTAATCCAATTGCTACAGTTGAAGATAAAGCTGTAGTAGAAATCTTGGAAGAGAGTGGAGAATGGTATAAAGTTAAGTACAATAATGATAAAGGATATTTATATGCTGAATTTGTAAATGCACAAAAAGAAGAAAAAACTGAAGAACCACAAGAGACTGCTAAAGAGGAAGAAGAGACTAAAACAAATGCTAATAAGGATATAGACAATAATACGCAAAATTCACAAAAACAAAAAATAAAATCAGATTTAAAAATATATGTAATTCCATCAATTACAGCAAATACTCTAACAGATGTAAAAAAGGGAGCAGAAGTTACAATTAATTATGAATTAAACAACTGGGTAAATGTAACCTATGGAAATTATACAGGATGGGCAAGAAAATATTTTATAAATGGTGAAAATATAACAGTAAAAACAAATAATGATAAAGAAGAAAATGATACAAAAGAAGAAAACAAATCAAATGAAGCAGAAGAAAATAAAAATATAGAAAATACAAAAGGATATGTAAATGTTAGTAATTCTGCTAACATTAGAAAAGAAGCTAGCACTTCTTCAGAAATAATAAATACACTACTTAGAAATACAGAAGTAACAATAATTTCAGAAGAAGGAGATTTTTATAAAATACAATATCAAGATATAACAGGTTATATATCAAAAACATTAATATCAGAAAAGCCAGTAGCAGAGTAATTTAATAGGGGGTATTAAATTAATATTGGAGTGATAAAAAATTAAAAGACCAATTTTAATATGTACAATTCGGATATATAATAGGTATTATTTATGGGCTATACTTAAAAAAGAGTATAGCCTTTATTTTACCTATATTATTTTTAATTTATGTAATATATAAATTTAGTTTAAAAAAATTAAATAAGTACAAGATTATAAAATATTTAAAATTAATTTTTAATACTAAAATTTTATTGTGTATTGTGTTGTCGTCTATACTTTCTAACTTCTATTTATTATATTTAAATTCAAATTACGATAGCTTTTATTCAAATGCACCAAAAACAATTAATGCAAAAGCTACTATTATGCGGAGAACCAATAGAAAAAGATTATAATTATATTTTTACTATCAAAATTGCAGAAGGAGAATATAAAGGTAAAAGATTTTATTTATCAGTAAAAAAGAGTAACGAAAAGAAACTAGAATATGGAGATTACATTGAGTTTATCGGAGAATACACAATTCCCAATACAGCAAGAAACTATAAGGGTTTTGATTATAGAGAATATTTAAAAAGTAAAAAAATATATGGTAATATAAAAGTAAATAATAATAGTGTTAAAATTATCGAGAAAAACAGATTAAATATTTTATATAAATTTTCGTATAAAATAAGAAATTATATAATTAAAGTATCTGACAAATTATTAAAAGAAGATACTAGCAAACTACTTACTGGAATTTTAATTGGGGACAAGTCTAAAATGTCAGAAGATATTATAGAAAATTTTAAAACCAGTAATTTATCACATATGTTATCAGTTTCAGGGGCGCATACATCATATATAATACTTGTAATTACATATATTTTAGATAAAAGCAAAATTTCTAGGAAAAGGATATATGTAATAACAATTTTAAGCTTAATATTGTTTATGTTTATAACAAATTTCACTGTATCTGTTACAAGAGCAAGCATAATGAGTATATTAGTGTTAGGTGCAAATATAATTTATAGAAAATCAGACATATGGACAACTATTTCAATATCTTTATTAATTACTTTAATCTTAAATCCTTTTTCTATTAATGAAATAGGTATGCAACTTTCTTATTTAGGTACTATTGGAATAATATTATTTAGTACAAATGTAGAAAAAATCTTAAATAAGATGAAAATAAAAGGTAAAATATCAAAACTCTTATCAGTAACAATATCTGCTCAAATCGCCATAATGCCAATCATGGCGATTAGATTTAATAATATTTCACTAACATTTTTTATATCTAACATACTGGCAAGTCCATTTTTAGGTATAAATATAATTTTAGGTTTCATAACAGTTTTTATATCTATGATTTCATATTTTTTAGCAAGATTATTTGCAATACCATTAAATTTTAGCCTTAAAACTTTAATATTTATTTCTAATTTTACATCTAAAATTCCTTTAAGTAGTATCGTAATAAAAACTCCATACATAATTTCAATCATATTTATTTATATTTTAATTTTAATATTAAACTATATTTATACAATCCATAATTCGAATTTAAACTTAAGATTATTTCAAAAGAAGATGATAAAAAAGAAAAATATAAAAGTATTTTTATCTATTATTATAATTATTATAGTTTTATTCAATGCGTTTTCATATTTCTATTTATTAATTCCCAAAGACTTAAAAATATATTTTATTGATGTAGGACAAGGTGATTCATGTCTTATTATTACACCTAATAATAAGAAAATACTAATAGATGGAGGAGAAGGAGATACAGATGTACTTTTATCTTATTTATTAGATAGAAGAATAAAAGCAATTGATTATATTATGATTTCACATTTCGATAGTGATCACTGTAATGGATTAATAGAAGTAATTCAAAAGCTAAAAATTAAAAATATTTTAATATCTAATCAGGCGTATTTTTGTGATGAATATAAAAATATTGCAAAAATTATAAATTCAAAAAAAATTAAAGTGACATTTGTAAAACAGGGAGACAAATTAAACATTGATAAAAATATAAAATTAGATATATTTTATCCACCTGAAAAATTAGAGTATGAAGATTTAAATAATAATTCTATAGTTGCAAAACTTTCGTATAACAAATTTACAATTTTATTTACAGGAGATATAGAAAAATCAGAAGAAAATATTTTAAATAAATATAATCAAAAAGACTTAGAAAGTACAATTATTAAGATTGCACATCATGGTTCTAAAACTTCATCTAGCAAAGAGTTTATTAAAGCTGTAAAACCTAAAATAGCATTAATTGGAGTGGGAAAAAATAATAAGTTTGGACACCCAAATGTAGAAGTATTAGAGAGATTAAGAAATGTAAAATGTAAAATTTATAGAACAGATGAAATGGGAGAAATAGAGATTAAAGTAAATGGCGAAGGAAAAATATGGACAAGAAAAATGCTAAATTAAATGCAACTAAAATTAGTTGCAAAATATAAAATAAAGGAGTATAATATATGAGTAAGAAAGATAAACTATTAGAAAAATTAGAATCTAAACCAAAAGATTTTACTTATGATGAATTAAAAACATTATTAAATTATTTGGGATTTTATGAAAATGATAAAGGTAAAACATCTGGATCAAGAGTAGAATTTAAAGATATTATGAATAGAAAAATAAGATTACACAAGCCACATCCTGGAAATATATTAAAGTTATATCAGATTAAAAAAATATTAGATAAACTAAAAGAAATGGAGGTAATATAGATGAGTAATATAATGAAATATAAAGGCTATTGGGCAGAAGTAAAATATAGTGATGAAGATGAGTGTTTTTGGGGGGAAATAGAAGGATTAAAGAATACATTAATTTTATTTGAAGGGAATACTGTTAAAGAGCTTAAAAGGGATTTTAAAGAATCAATTGATTCTTACCTAGAAGACTGCAAAGCTAATAATGAGATTCCTGAAAAGCAATGTAAAGGCTCATTAAATGTTAGATTGGGAGTAGAACTTCATAATAAAGCAAAAATGAAATCAATTGAAAAAAAGATTAGTATTAATGAATTAATAAAGGAAGCGGTTGCATTATACTTAAAAACTAATTAATATAAATAATGTATATTTTGTCTAATACTGGAAAAAATAAAACTGGTGAAGATAAAATGAAAAAATATACAATTATTGCTATAATAACCATTGGAGTTATTATGGGGTTTCTAACAGGAATATATATATATAAGATAAACAAAATTGATAGTGAGCAAAAAGAGTATATTGCAGAAGAAGTAGAAGACGAATGTACTGCAATAGGTGAATTAAATGGTGAAGAGATAGCAAATTTAATAATAACAAATAGTGAAGAAGAAAAAACATCTCCAAACTGTGTTATAACTCTAAAGATATATCATGAAGCATGTGAACATTTAATTGAAAGTAGACAAAGTATAGAAGAGGCAGATGTAAATATGACGGAAGAAGAGCTAAAAAAAAGATTTAGTGATTGGGAAGTACAAAAGTTTACACCTACAGAAATTGTTTTATATAAAGAAGTAGAAGAGTTTTGCAATGAACATTATCTTTTAAAAGAAGAAGATGGATATATAGTAATCTATAAATTAGACGAAAATGATAATGCAGAGTTTTTTAATACAACAGAAATTCCAACAGAATACCTTGCGGAAGAAGATTTAGAGCAAATTAAAAATGGAATGAAGGTTTATACAGATGTAGAATTAAATAAAACATTAGAAGATTTTGAATAAAAAAGAAATTAAAAATGCTATAATCGTAATTAGCCTTTGAGATTTGCATATTTTATTTGCAAACTCAAATCGGCAACAAGAAAGGTGAAACGAAGTTTCACCTTTCTTGTGTTTCCCCAAGCAATTTATAAAATAAATGCATAAATGTAATAAAAATGTAATGAAAACAACATAAATAGAGGGTTGAAATTTATAAATATAGCTTCCGTAAAGGACTTTAGGTAAATCTATATATTGTAAGAAAAAAGTAACATTTACAAACAAAATAAAATATGTAAAGATAATATTAAGATATTAGGTAAAATTATAGGTGCAGATTCCATATCTGCATGTAAAAGAACGAAAGGTGGAAAAACAATGAAGAAAAAAATGTCATTAATGCTAGCAGTAATCTTAATATTACAAATAATGTTGCCTTTGTTAACTGTAATATGGGAAAACAGATTAACATTAAAGTCAATAGCAGTAAATACGGAAAATAGTTGGGATGTGTCAGAAAACCAAAATAAAAGCATAATAGCAACTTTCGATGAAAAAACAGTAACATTAACAATTTCGGGTACAGGTAAAATTAAAGAAGAAGATTTTAATTACGAGTATCCTTGGTATACTAAAAAAGATGAAATTGCTAAAGTATTAATATCAAATGAAATTGAAAATATACCTACAAGAGCTTTTCAGGAATGTGAAAATATAAGAGAAATAACTTTAGGTAATAGTATAAAAACTATAAAGTATGAAGCTTTTAAAGATTGTAAATCATTAAGTTCCATAGAGTTACCTGAAGGATTAGAAAATATAGATAGGGCAGTATTTCAAAACTGTGTTAGATTAACAAATATTTCAATACCAAGTACTGTTAAAATGATAGGACAAGTAGATAACATTGAATTTGGTGAGTATGGTAGCTTAGGAGATTATCAGTTCGATGTATTTAGAGGGTGCACTAATTTAGAAAGTATATCTGTTAAAAGTGGAAATATAAATTATTCTTCAGACAATGGGGTTTTATTTAATAAAGATAAGAGTATATTAATTTCCTATCCGGAAGGCAAAGAAGCAACAGAATATATAATACCTTCAACCGCAAAAAAAATAGGAGCATATGCCATTTATAATGTTGCTAATATAAAAAAAATAACTATTCCAGATAAAGTAACTAGAATTGGAGAGGGTGGTTTTAGGCAATGTATAAATCTGACTGATATAAATATTCCTAGAAATGTAGAAGCATTGGGAAACGATGTATTAGATGATTGTAAAATGTTAAAAAATATAACTGTAGATGTAAATAATAATTATTATTCAAGTGAAAATGGAGTTTTATTTAATAAAAATAAAACTACAATATTGTGTTATCCAATGGGAAAAGAAGACTCAAGATATGAAATACCAAATTCTGTAACTACAATAGGATTAGGAGCTTTTAGAACATGCGTAAACTTAAAAAATATTACAATACCAAGTTCAGTAGTTAATATAGAAATGTTTGCTTTTTCAGGGTGTACTGAGCTAACAAACATAACAATTCCTAATAGTGTTAAAAAGATGGGGTCAGAAGTGTATGAAATGTATTTAGGATATATATTTGAAGGTTGTGAGAATTTAAAATTAATAACACTTCCGGCGAAGATAGATACTTTCTATACTGATTATTCATTTGAAAATTGTAGTAGTTTAGAAAAAATTGTTATACCTGAAGGAGTTGAATATATAGGAGACGGAGCTTTTTCAGGTTGCTCTAGCCTGTCAAATATAAAGTTACCAAAAAGTGTAATATCAATAGGTTCTTCTGCATTTCAAGGATGTAGCAGTTTGAAAAATATTGAAATACCTAGTAGTAATCCTATTATACCCCATAACAGTTTTCACGGAACAGGTTTAGAGATTTTAGATATACCAAGTGGTATTACTACTATTGAAGATGCTTTTGAAAAATGTAGAAATTTAAAACAAATAAATATTCCAAATACAGTTACTAAGATAGATGATGGAGCTTTTAGAGGAGCTCTTCTAACGGTTAAAGTAGGAACTAATTCTAATGAAAGTTGTGAAATAGAATTGCCAGAAGTAATAAAAAGAACAATGAAATCCGATGATATATTATATTCAAAAAATGGATTTTATCTTACTAATTGTCGCTTAAGTGAAGATACTACTAAAATAATTGCAAATAAAGATATGCTAGAACAAGGAAAGGTTAAGTTAACAGTAAGGTCAGGAGCTTTAAGGGATTTAGAAGTAGCTTTTGAAGCAACTACATATTCAGATACAGAAGCACCTGTTATAGAAAACATTTATAATGCGTACAGTTATACTAATGTACTAGGAATTGGCGATAAATTATCGATAGGAATTCTAACTAGTGAATATACAAAGGGAAATCCACCAAAACTTAAATTTAGATTTGGAAATGGTGAGGAAAGAGTTGCTACTGCTACAGACAATTGGAATACGAGTTCTACGCCAGCGATAAAGTACTCATATACGGTACAAAAGGGAGATAATGGATTATTAAAAATTATTTCTTTTGAAGGAGAAGAATTAACAGACTGGTCGGGCAATAAATTGGTAATAGATAATATTCCTAAATTAAATGATAAAATAGTTGCAAATACAATAAAAATCAAGAAAGAAGAGATTAAAGATGAATACCATATAAAAAATAAAGAAGAACTGAAAAACATTCAAGAATTAATTACTTCAGGAACATTTGATTTTTTGGGATCAACTATATATTTAGAAAATGATATGGATTTAGAATGTGATGAATATAATCAATGGGTTCCAATTGGAACAATATATAATCCATTCAGGGGTACGTTTGAAGGGAAAAAACATAAAATAACAGGCATATATATAGATTCCGAAGAATATTATCAAGGATTTTTTGGCTATAATTCTGGGACAATAAAAAATCTTGGAATAGAAAATGGATATATACATAGTACAGGAGATTATATAGGAGGTATATCTGGAATTAATTGGAATAAAGCAATAGTAGAGAATTGTCATAATAAGGCTAATGTGTGTGGAGGATATAATGTAGGTGGAATATCTGGTGGAAATAATAATGGCTCTTCAGGGAAAATCAGTGTAATAAATTGTTATAATAATGGAAATATAATAGGAGAGTGTAACATTCGGTGGAGTATTAGGAAAGACTTGGCTGAATAATACCATATATAAAAACTACAACTCTGGTAATATTACTGGTAATAATAACATTGGAGGAATTGTTGGATATATGTCCGGTGATGATAAATATATTACTAAAATATCTAATTGCTATAATGTAGGAAATATAAAATCTAGTGGAAATAGTAATAATGCGAAGACTGGGGGAATTGTTGGAGGGATGAGCCCTGGCGATACTGGTGTTGTTGAATATTGTTATAATATTGGAATTATAAATGGGAAAGGGTCTCTTTTGGGATCGATTATTGGTTATAAATGGGATGGAAGAGTACAAAATTGTTATTATTCTAATAAGAGTTCTGTAAAAGCTATAGAAAATGAAGATGACAGTGAAAACAATGTTTATGGATTAGATGATGCAAGTATGAGTACATCGAATTTTGTTGATTTATTAAATCATGGAGAAGAAAATATCTGGAAAATGGGAGATAATAATTATAATTATCCAGTACTTGAATGGCAGGAAGATACAAAAGATATATTGCCAAACAAACAATTAACCAACATAACAATAACCCGTACACCAAGCAAAACAGAATACATAGAAGGACAAACATTTGATAGAGAAAGAATGCAAGTAACAGCACACTATAATGATGAAACAACAGCAGTTGTAGATAATTATACAATAAGTCCAACAAGAGCATTACAAATAAGTGATAAATCAATAACAGTAAGTTACGAAGAAAATGGAATAACACAAACAGCAGAACAAGAAATAACAGTAAAAGCAAAAAGTTTAGATAGAATAGCAATAGAAAATGAACCAACAAAGAAAAACTATACAGAAGGAGACACACTAAATACACAAGGGTTAACAATAAGAGCATATTATAATAATGGCACAAACGAAGTAATAACAAATGGATTCACATGTAGTCCAACAACTTTAAATACAGTAGGTACACAAAAAATAACAGTAACATATCAAAACAAAACAACAACATTTAATGTAACTGTAATAGCAAAACAAGAACCAAAACCAGAAAAATTATTAAAGGGTGATGCAAATGGGGATGGAAAAGTAGACTTTTTAGATATATTAGCAATAAATAAACATAGATTAGGAAAGACATTGTTAAAAGGAATATACTTAGAAGCTGCAAATGTAAATGGAGATAATGTAGCAGACTTTAAAGACATATTACAAATAAACAAATATAGATTAGGAAAAATAAGTAGTCTATAAACAAATGAGAGGTGGAAAAATCAATGAGGAAAAGAATGTCATTAATGCTAGCAGTAATCTTAATATTACAAATGATATTGCCAATGTTAACAATAATATGTGAAAGTGTGTTAACATTAAAATCAGTTGCTTACGATGGAACAAAATATTATATAAATACAGCACAGGATATGTGGGAGTTTGCAACAAAAGTAAATAGTGGAGATACATTTGAAGGTGTTACAGTATATTTAAATCATGATATAGACCTTGGATGTAATGAAAGTAAACAATGGGTACCAATTGGAATTGGTGAAGGAGATATAATAAATGTTCCGCATTATTTTTTTTCAGGAACATTTGAAGGAAATAATCATTACATAAAAGGAATTTATATAGATTCAGATAAAGAAACAATAGGATTATTTGGAGTTGTTAATCGGAACAATAAACAACTTAACTATAAAAGATAGTTATATTTTAGGAACAGGAAGGTATGTTGGTAGTATTACTGGATATGCTAGAAAAAGCAGCAATATAAACAATTGTGTAAATCTAGCAGAGATAGTTTATGACAATATTGAATATGAATATAGTAAACTTGGTGGAATAGTGGGGGAAAATTATGGAGGAATAATATCAAATTGTTATAATCAAGGAACTGTAAGAGGTAATGCAGCTGTACTTGGTGGAATAGTAGGGGGAAATCAAGGAACTATAAATAAATGTGAAAATTTAGGTATAATAAAAAGCGAAAGGACGTCATCTTCCTATGTTGGTTCTGGTGCAGGAGGAATTTGTGGTTGTAATTATAGATTAATAATAAACTCAATTAATAATAGTAATATAGAAATGGATTATGACATTGGTGGAATTGTTGGAAATAATATTGCTGGAACAGTTAATAATTGTCGAAATAATAAAAACTTAAAATCATCAAAAACATTAGGAGGGATAGTGGGAATCAATGAAAGTAATGCTACTGTAGAATTTTGTGAGAACTATGGAGAGATTATAGGAAATCAATCATCATATCAAGTTAGTCAAGGTGGTATAGTAGGAAATCTATCTGGAGGGAATATCCAGGAATGTACTAATAATGGAATAATTAGTATTAATTCTAATTTTAATTATATTGGAGGAATAGTTGGAACGGCTTCAGGTGACGCGTTTATAAAAAACTGTAACAATAAGGGAAACATAACATGTACTACAAATGAAAGTCCAACTATTGGAGGAATAGCTGGTGATGTATTATATACATCTTCGTATGAAACAACCAAATATATAATTGGATGTTATAATGATGGAAATATCACTATAGATAGCAGTTCAAAAGAAGCACTAACAACATCTGGAGGAATTGCAGGAAAAGTACGTTCTACAGCAGAAAAAACAATAATAAAGGACTGCTATAATATAGGAAACATAGATGGAGTAGGTACTACTGCAGGTGGTATAGTAGGAGAAACCTTAACTACAAATGCTCATAGTATAGATATTATTAATTGCTATAATAAAGGAAATATAAATTGCTTTACTAATAATGGAAATTGGGCTGTTTGTGTAGGGGGAATTGTAGGAGATAATAGAAGTTATTTATCAGAAGATGCTGTAATATCAATTTTTAATTGTTATAATAGAGGTCAAATTTCTGGTAAAGCAGTTTTAGGAAAAGGAGCTCAATGTTATTTAGGTGGAATTACAGGACTTAATTATGTAGGAGAAGTAAGCACAGGAAATATTTGTAATACTTATAATACAGGTGTAATAAAAGTTGCAAAAATTGAAAATGAACATGCTGGACCTATATATGGGAGAAATATGGGTAATGTATCTAACAGCTATTACTTGGAAGGTACAATAGATAATTCCACGGAAATAGATGAGGGAGTGAGTAATATTATAAATAGTACAGAAACATTTATGGTATCAAATGAATTTGTAACAAAATTAAATAATGATACTCAAGATTGGAAACAAGATAGCGAAAATATTAATGATGGATATCCTATATTAAATGTTATAAATTTAGACAAAATAACAATAACGCAAGCACCAAGCAAAACAGAATACATAGAAGGACAAACATTTGATAGAGAAGGAATGCAAGTAACTGCACATTATAATGATGGAACAACAGCAGTTGTAGATAATTATACAATAAGTCCAACAAGAGCATTACAAATAAGTGATAAATCAATAACAGTAAGTTACGAAGAAAATGGAATAACACAAACAGCAGAACAAGAAATAACAGTAAAAGCAAAAAGTTTAGATAGAATAGCAATAGAAAATGAACCAACAAAGAAAAACTATACAGAAGGAGACACACTAAATACACAAGGGTTAACAATAAGAGCATATTATAATAATGGCACAAACGAAGTAATAACAAATGGATTCACATGTAGTCCAACAACTTTAAATACAGTAGGTACACAAAAAATAACAGTAACATATCAAAACAAAACAGCAACATTTAATGTAACAGTTGAAGCAAGAAGATTAACAGAAATAACAATAACGCAAGCACCAAGCAAAACAGAATACATAGAAAGGCAAACATTTGATAGAGCAGGAATGGAAGTAACAGCACACTATAATGATGAAACAACAGCAGTTGTAGATAATTATACAATAAGTCCAACAGAGCCATTAACAATAAATGATAAAACAATAACAGTAAGCTATACAGAAAATGGCATAACGCAAACAGCAACACAAGCAATAACAGTAAATCCAAAAAGTGTAGAAAGAATAACAATAGAAAATGAGCCAACAAAGAAAAATTATGTACAAGGAGATATATTAAATACAGATGGATTAAAAATAAGAGCATATTATAATAATGATACAAACGAAGTAATAACAAATGGATTTACATGTAGTCCAACAACTTTAAATGCAGTAGGTACACAAAAAATAACAGTAACATATCAAAACAAAACAGCAACATTTAATGTAACTGTAACAGCAAAACAAGAACCAAAACCAGAAAAATTATTAAAAGGTGATGTAAATGGGGATGGAAAAGTAGACTTTTTAGATATATTAGCAATAAATAAACATAGATTAGGAAAGACATTGTTAAAAGGAATATACTTAGAAGCTGCAGATGTAAATGGAGATAATGTAGCAGACTTTAAAGACATATTACAAATAAACAAATATAGATTAGGAAAAATAAATAGTATATAATATTACATTTTTATGACATTATTGTATTAATATTGAAAATATAAAAAAGAAAAATTATAATTAATATATAATTTAAAATAATTTTGGAGGAAAAGATAATGAAAAGAAAAGTAGTAGTAACTTTCATAATTATATTAATGATTCTGGGAATAGCACTTTCAATAAGTGCAGCAGATGAAACAACAGTAACATTAAATACAGACAACCAACAAGTAGTTCCTGGAGAACAATTTACAATAACTATCTCAGCAACTTGTGGAGAAGGAATTAATGGATTAATGGGAACAATTACATATGATAAAGATAAACTAGAATTATTAGAATCTAAAGTAACAGATGATAATTGGTATAATGCAGGCGAATCATCTGATACAAGTATAGAATTAGCGATTATTGGTAATTCTAGAGATAAAGTAACTAGTGCAGACATATTTAAATTAACATTTAAAGTAAAAGAAAATGCTGAAATAGGAACAAATGCAAAAGTAACTGTGTCAGATATAAAAATAGATAGTGATGCAGAAGAAAATTCATTAAAAGATGTAGGGACAAAAGAAGTTGAAATTTCTGTTGTAGATAAACAAACAAATGTAAAACCAACACCAGAAGGGAAAGTGCTAACTAAAATAGAAATAACAAATACTCCTACAAGAACAACATACTCAGCAGGAGAAAAATTTGATAAAACAGGAATGAAAATTACAGCAAAATATAGTGATGGAAGTAGTAAAGAAGTAACAGATTATACATATACACCAAATGGAGTATTAAAAATAAGTGATAAAGAAATAGTAATAAGTTATACAGAAGGAAGTGTAACAAAAACAGTAGAACAAAAAATAACAGTAGTTCAAGGTACAACTAATAATAAAGAGAATACTGAAAACAATACAAAAGATAATACAAAAGATGAAAACAATGTAAAAGATAACACAAAATCAAAAGATAGTATGCCATATACAGGTATTAATAATCTAATAATAATTATAGCTTTTATTGCAGGAACAATATCTGTAATATCATATATAAAGTTAAGACAACATAAAAATATATAATTAATAAAAAAAGAACCCATTTAGTTAATACTAAATGGGTTTAATAATAATTGTTACTTTTCTTCTTTTCCCTGTTCCATTGCTTTTTTTAAATAGCCTTGCAAATAAAATGCTTTAACATACATTACTAAAGAAAAGATTGTTGAAAGTATTGCTAGATAATAAATATATGTATGAAATTCTGGTAATGTAGGTAAGCTGTATTCTATATGATTTACTAACACACCATTCCAATATTCAGTAAATAGTGAACATACAATTGCTATATAGAATAATACTGTTGCAAGTTTTCCATACCATTTACTAGATACTACTAATTCCTTACCATAAAGAAATGATGCTCCAGAAACCATTAAAAATTCTTTAATAATAACAATAACTATAATCCATATAGGAATAATTTTTTGTA
>CANQWF010000026.1 GCA_947627485.1 uncultured Clostridia bacterium | reverse complement strand
GTTAATAGTAATGGATGATACTAAATGTATGGTTAACCTTGCAAAATTTTATTTAGGATTTACAGTAGATGAATCTTGTGGAAAATGTACACCATGTAGAATTGGAACAAAGAGGATGCTAGAAATTTTAAATAAAATTACAGAAGGAAAATGTGAAATAGATGATATAGAAAAACTATCAAAATTAGCAAAAACAATACAAAAATCATCTGTATGTGGATTGGGACAAACAGCACCTAATCCTGTACTTAGTACGATTAAATATTTTAAAGACGAATATTTGGAACATATTAAAAACAAAAAATGTCCTTCAAAAGAATGTAAAGCATTATTAAGCCTTTCTATCAACTCACAAAAGTGTAAAAGATGCGGTTTGTGTGCTAAAAATTGTCCAGTAGGTGCAATTAAGGGAGATAGAGAAAACGGATATATAATAGATGAAGATATATGTATTAAATGTGGAGCTTGCCAAAAAAATTGCCACTTTAGTGCAATAGATTAAACTATGAGGATAAATTAATACTAGTTAAATTGTAAAAAATAAATGATGTATAAATATCTACCAATATCAACTCGTAAAAATATGAGAGGTAAAGGAGAAAAATAAAATGCCAGATTTAATAAAATTAAAAATTGATGGAATTGAGGTAGAGGTACCAAAAGGTACTACAATATTGCAGGCTGCAAAGCAAGTAAATATTGATATACCAACACTTTGCTATTTAAAAGAAATAAATGCAATAGGAGATTGTAGAATATGCATTGTAGAAATAGAGGGTAAAAAGGGTTTTACTGCATCTTGTATACAGCAAGTAGAAGATGGAATGGTAGTACATACAAATACAAAAGATGTTATAGAAGCAAGAAAAGTCATACTTGATTTAATATTATCAAATCATAATAGAGATTGTCTAACATGTTCTAGAAATGGTAATTGCGAGTTACAAACACTTGCAGAGAGATTTAATGTAAAAAATATTGAATATGAAGGAGAAAAAACAGAACATAAAATAGATGACTTATCACCTTCAATAGTTAGGGATTTTAGTAAATGTATACTTTGCAGAAGATGTGTATCAACATGTAAAAATGTACAGAAAATAGGAGCAATTGACTGTGCAAAAAGAGGATTTGAATCTTGCGTATCTACAGTTGGAAATAATAGCTTAAAAGATGTAAACTGTACATATTGTGGGCAATGTATTACATCTTGTCCAGTAGGTGCATTGCGTGAAAAGGATAGTACAGATTTAGTTTGGGAAAAATTAAAAGATAATGATACATTTGTAGTAGTACAAACGGCACCAGCAGTAAGAGCTGCTTTGGGAGAAGAATTCGGAATGAAAATTGGAACAAATGTGACAGGAAAAATGGTAACAGCTCTTAAAAAGCTAGGATTTGATAAAGTATTTGATACAAATACAGGTGCTGATTTAACAATAATTGAAGAAGCCAATGAATTTGTAGAAAGATTAAAGAATGATAAGACACTTCCTATGATTACATCTTGTAGCCCAGGATGGGTAAGGTTCATAGAAATGAACTATCCAGAGTTATTAGAGCATTTATCAACTTGTAAATCACCACATCAAATGTTTGGAAGTATTTTAAAATCATATTATGCAGAAAAAGAGAAAATAGATCCAAAAAAGATTTTTGTTGTATCTGCTATGCCTTGTGTAGCAAAAAAATTTGAGAGACAACGACAAGAAATGAAAAATGGAAATATAGATGATGTAGATGCTGTAATAACAACACGTGAACTTGCAAGGATGATAAAACAAGCAAATATAGATTTTGTAGAATTAGAAGACAGTGATTTTGATAGTCCAATGGGAGAAGCCACAGGGGCTGGGGCAATATTCGGAACAACAGGTGGAGTAATGGAAGCTGCTCTTCGAACAGCATATGAAACAATCACAGGAGAAGAATTAAAAGAATTAGATTTTGAAATTGTAAGAGGGAAAAAAGGAATAAAAAAAGCTAATGTAAAGATTGGAAATACAGATATAAGAGTTGCTGTAGCACATGGACTTTCAAATGCAAGAAAAATTATGGATGAAATAAAAGATGGAAAAGCAGATTATCAATTTGTAGAAATAATGGCATGTCCAGGTGGATGTATAATGGGTGGAGGACAACCAATAAAAACATCTAAAGAAAGAAGCAAGTATGACATAAGAAAATTAAGAGCAGAATGTCTATATGATATTGATGAAAAAAGTAAAATAAGAAAATCACATGAAAATCCAGTCATGAAAAAACTATATAAGGAATATTTAGAAAAGCCAGGAAGTAAAAAAGCGCATAAATTATTACATACAACATATCATAAAAGAGAAAAATATAATATATAAAATTTTGGGGACAGGTCGTTTTTTCTGGTTTTCAAAAAAACAGAAAAAACGATTTGTCCCCAAAATTCATCTTTCATTATCAATTGATTCTAATGTAGCATTTAACAATGGATTAGGTTCTCTCTTTTTCTTATTGGCTTTTTTAATTTTATTTTTAATTATTTTTACAATACATTCATTAGGATTATTAATTTTACCAGACTGTATTTTTGAAAGTAGATTATTTTTTCTTTTTGGTTCAATATTATCAGCTATAAAAACAACTTTTTCTAAATCTGTCATATTTTCACTGCATGTAACGTGAGATGATATGGCTTTAGATATAGCATTAAATCTAGTAATATCGGTCTTATTGAATTCTTTTTCAAAAATTAAAGCACCAACTTTACCATGTAGAGCAGTTAAATTATCGAAAATTTCAAAATCATATAATGTAGTACCGTTTCGTGAACAAAGTTCTAGCATTTGCATTTTAGACAATGATTTTCCTATATCATGCAAAAGGCCAGCAATTATAGCATCACTTGTTGATATATTCCATTTATCTGCAAGCATTTTACATGTTTTTGCAACTCTAATGGAATGTTCATATTTTTTTGGATTGGTATTTCCTAAATATTTTTTTAAAATTATTAGTGCATTTTCTACATTTATATCTAACATAATATTACTCACTTTCATATTAATTATATATTAAATTTTACTATAAATCAACAAGTGGAATCTATAATAACTCTATTTATAAGTTTTAAAATATTAGTACAGTAATTTAATAGTATTACCGTTTTTAAAAATAAAACCTTCATCAATTAAATTTCTGATTTCTCTCATCATAGCACTTCTATCAACACTTAAATAGTCTGCAAGATTTGTTAAAGAGAATGGAAGAACTATATTTTTACTAAAAGATTTGCTAGATAGTATATTAAAATAGCTAAGTAATTTTTCTCTAATGCTTCTTTTAGATAAAATTTCTATTCTAGTATTCTGAGAGATAGTATTATTTAAAACCAATTCTAAAATATTGGATATAAGGCTAGTATGGAACCCACAGTTTTGTTTGCATTTTATACGTAAATCATCATAAGAAAATATTAAAACTTCACATTTTTTTGTAGCCATAACAAAAAGTTCATTGTTGGTGTTAACATTATGAAAAACTTCACCGAAAATATCATTTTGATTAAATTGCTCTATTATGTCTTGATTACCCTTTAAATCATATCTAATCAAATCTGCTTTTCCAGAAAGCAGAATACATATTTGTTTTCTCTTTTCCATGTAAGTAGTAATAACAGTTCCTGCAGGGAATTCCTTTTTTTGTACTTTAGAACAGTTATTTAAAATGTCTTCAGAAAGTTTTGAAACATCCATATATAAAATCTCCTATTAACCTACGTTTTTTCAAATTATATTATACTAATTAAAAAAAATCAATTGTAATACAAATGTAATAATTAAGAAATGCTTACAGTATCAATGAATAGAGTTGTAATAATAAATTTTTTTAACAATTGTTGCAATTGCAACAGACTTTAAAAAACTTTAATATATAATTAATTCAATAAAAAAAGAAAATGCTATAATCGCTATCGCCTTTGAGATTTGCTCCTTATAGTTGCAAACTCAAATCGGCGAGAACAAAGGAGGAATTTAAATATGAAAGTAATAAAAAGAGATGGAAAAGCAGTAGACTATAATAGAGAAAAAATCGAAATAGCAATAGAAAAAGCTAACAATGAAGTAAAACAAAAAGAAAGATTAACAAAAGGGGAAATTAGAGAAATAACGAAATATATTGAAGACCTAGATAAAAAAAGAATTTTGGTAGAAGACATTCAAGATATAATAGAACAACAATTAATGGACAGAAAAAAATTCGAACTTGCAAAAAAATATATGATTTATCGTTATACTAGAGCATTAGTTAGAAAGCAAAATACAACGGATGAATCTATATTAGGATTAATAAAAAATCAAAATAAAGAATTATCTGAAGAGAATTCTAATAAAAATGCTGTACTTGCATCAACACAAAGGGATTACATTGCAGGAGAAGTTTCAAAAGATTTAACAAAAAGAATACTATTACCCGAAAAAATTACAAAAGCACACGAAGAAGGTATACTTCATTTTCATGATATGGATTACTTTTTGCAACCAATATTTAATTGTTGCTTAATAAATATAGGAGACATGCTAGATAATGGTACAGTTATGAATGGTAAATTGATAGAATCACCAAAAAGCTTTCAAGTTGCATGTACAGTTATGACACAAATTATAGCAGCAGTTGCATCAAACCAATATGGTGGACAATCTGTAGATATAAGTCATTTAGGGAAATATATTAGAAAAAGTTATGATAAATTTGTAAAAGAAATACAAAAAGAATTTAAAGATGAGTTAACTCCAGAAATGATAGAAAAGCTTGCAATGCAGAGACTAAAAAAAGAAGTATCTGCAGGTGTTCAAACAATTCAATATCAAATTAATACATTGATGACGACAAATGGACAATCACCTTTTGTAACATTATTCTTAAACTTGAAAAAAGACGATCCATATATAAAAGAAAATGCAATGTTAATAGAAGAAATACTTAAACAAAGGTATGAAGGAATAAAGAATGAAAAAGGTGTATATATAACACCAGCATTTCCAAAATTAATATATGTATTAGATGAGCACAATTGTTTAAAAGGTGGAGAATATGACTATTTAACAAAACTTGCAGTAAAATGTTCATCAAAAAGATTATACCCTGATTATATTTCAGCAAAAAAAATGCGAGAAAATTATGAAGGAAATGTGTTTAGTCCAATGGGATGTAGAAGTTTTTTATCACCTTGGAAAGATGAAAACGGAAACTATAAATTTGAAGGAAGATTTAATCAAGGTGTTGTTAGCATTAATTTACCTCAAATTGGAATTATTGCAGATGGAGATGAAAATAAATTCTGGGAATTATTAGACGAAAGACTAGAATTATGTTACGAAGCTTTAATGTGTAGGCATTATTCACTTCTTGGAACACTAAGTAATACTAGTCCTATTCATTGGAGATATGGAGCAATAGCTCGTATGGATCCAGGAGAAAAAATAGATAAATTATTAAAGGGTGGATACTCAACAATTTCTTTAGGATATATTGGACTTTACGAAGTAACAAAATTAGTAAAAGGTGTATCACATACAGAGCCTGAGGGACATGATTTTGCAATAAAATTAATGAAACATTTAAGACAAGCGACAGATAAATGGAAAAAAGAAACAGGAATAGGATTTGGTTTATATGGAACACCAGCAGAAAGTTTATGCTATCGTTTTGCAAGAATTGACAAAGAAAGATTTGGAGAAATAAAAGATATTACAGATAAAGGATATTATACAAATTCATATCATGTGGATGTAAGAGAAAATATTGATGCATTCGAAAAATTATCATTTGAGAGTGAATTTCAACAAATATCATCTGGTGGTGCTATTTCGTATATAGAGATTCCAAATATGAGACATAATTTGAAAGCATTAGAAGATGTTGTTAAATTTATCTATGATAACATTCAATATGCAGAATTCAATACAAAATCTGATTATTGTCATGTATGTGGATTTGACGGAGAAATAATTGTAAACGATGATTTAGAATGGGAATGTCCAAATTGTGGAAATAAAGATAAAAATAAAATGAATGTAACAAGACGTACTTGCGGATACTTAGGAGAAAATTTTTGGAATGAAGGAAAAACAAAGGAAATAAAATCGAGAGTATTGCATTTGTAGTTAGAGATTAGAAGATAGAGATTAGAGGTTAGAAATGAAATATGCAAAGATAAAAAAATGTGATGTTGCAAATGGACCAGGAGTAAGAGTTTCTTTATTTGTAAGTGGATGTAATCATCATTGTAAAAATTGTTTTAATAAAGAAGCATGGGATTTTAATTATGGACAAGATTTTACTGGAAAAGAACAAGAAGAAATACTACAAGATTTAAAACCAGAATATATTACGGGTTTAAGTCTTTTGGGAGGAGAGCCCTTCGAAAAAGAAAATCAAGAAGGATTAGTTCCATTATTAAAAAAGGTAAAACAAACATATCCAAATAAAAAAATATGGTGTTATACAGGCTTTACATTTGATAAGCAAATTTTAGGGGAAATGATAGAAAAAGAAGATAGGCAAGCTACTAAAGATATGATAAATAACATAGACTATATAGTAGATGGAAAATTTGTAGAAGAATTAAAAGACCCTAAATTAAGATTTAGAGGTTCGAGTAATCAAAGAATTATAGATGTAAAAAAGAGTCTAGAACAAAATAAAGTAGTAATTTGGGATGAATTAGACAAAGATATATGCTAAAACAAAAACTGTCAAAAAAACAATTGACAGTTTTTTCCTTTTAATATATAATAAAAAATAATAAATGCATAAATTAAATATGCAAAAGAAGGGTTGTGATATTATGACTTATGTTCAAGAAAATACAAAAAGATTAGAAGAACTAAAGAAACTACCTTATGAAGAATTAAACAGAATGAGAAAAGAAATATTAGATAATCCAAATTCAACAAGAGCAGATATTGTAAATATATGTGTAGCATGTGGTGAAACAGAAATAGAACAAAATATAGGATTAACATATACACAAGAAGAAATGGAGAGAGAATTTGGAATTAAAAAAGATAGAATACAATCAAGATGCTAGAGAAAGTATAATTCAAATAAATGAATATATATCAAAAAATTCTATATACTATGCAAATAAAACAATAAAAGAAATAATAAACAGAATAGGAAATCTATCAATGTTCCCATATATGGGACGAAAAATACCAGAATACAATAATGCAAATTTAAGAGAAATAATTTACAAATCATATAGAATTTTGTATAAAGTTAATTCTAATGTTTATATCTTAAAAATTTTTCATCATTCAAGAGATATTTTAAATTCAATCAATATTTCCAATTACCAAAAATAAAAAACTAAAAAATTAATTTATGCATTTATTAATACAAATTAAATATAATTAATAATATGATAAAAGTATATAATTTTAAAAAAATTTTAAAGGTAGTTATAGTAATATTAATTACTATTTGTGTACTAATATTAATAAAAAAATATATACAACCAAAAGCAATAGAGACTTCTAACAATAATAATAGTGTATATAAAATATTAGTTGATGTAGAAGATTCAAAGTTATTTTTATTTGAAAATAACGAACTGATTAAAACATATAAATGTTCTGGAGGAAAGTGGTCAACACCATCTCCAATAGGAACATGGAAAATAATATCAAAAGCGAAATGGGGAGAAGGATTTCGGACGGAAGCTGGATGGGACTTAATGTGCCTTGGGGGCAATTTGGAATACATGGAACTTTAGATCCGTATTCGGTAGGATGGTCTAGCTCACATGGATGTATAAGAATGAATAATGAAGAAGTTGCAGAGCTTTATAAAATTGTACCAATGGGAACCAAAGTTACAATTGTAGATCGGAGTATATGGGGCATTTGGAAAAGGACTCAGAGATTTAAAATCTGGCATGTATGGAGCAGATGTAATGGAAATACAAAAAAAACTGAAAGAATTGGGTTTTTATGCAGGGACTGTAAATGGAAAATTTGGATTAGAGACTGAACGAGCTATAGAAAAATATTGTAAGGAAAATGGGTTATATATAAGAAAAACAATAGATAAAGAATTGCAAAAAAATATGGGATTCGAGTTATCAGATTAATAAAATTTATGTTTATTTATAATTACTAAAATTCGAGCTAAATCTACTTAAAAAAAAATACTGTGATATTATTAAATATATAATTATCTAAGGAGTAAAATTATGAAAAGAAAAGTTAGTATTCACTATTTTTTAGCACATATGGATATAAGAAATCTAGTATTTGAAGATTATGACAAATTTAATCAATTATTAAATGATGGACCAGATGCATTAAAAGAATATTTTTATTTACTATGGAATAATAAAAGAAAGGATTTTCAGGATAGATATGATTTAGATGTAATTGATTATGATAAAGAAATAAGTAAAGATGATTTTGGTATTTCATATTCTATTTTAGATAATGGGCAAAAAGTATTTAATTTTTTAATGCCAAAACCATTAACAGATTACGGACAAGCTATATATATATCTATTGTTATAACTTCAAGAATACCTAGATTTTTTACTCTTGAGTTTACTAATAAAAATGGAGCGGGCACTTATTTAGTTGGAGAATGGCAAATTGATTTTGATAATAATGATTACATGCATAAAAATTATGGAACAATTGATGAACCAGAAATAGGAAAATTTCTTGGGAAAATAAATGATATAATAATGAAGCTTTGTTGAATAGAAAAATCTTTGATTTAATATTCAACAATAAAAAGAGCGTCCTAAAACAGACGCTCTCTTTTGAGATTTTTGATTTTTAAAAAAGTATATTGTATAATTGTTCTGTTAATTCGATTTTTAGTGTTGTTAACAAATCATTGTAATTAACTCTATATACAATATAAATTTTTTCTCCTATCTGTTGAATTCCAGTATAGGCAGTGGAAATAGTCCTTTCAGGTAATGATTCCTGACTTGGTGTTAATGATGGCAACTCCATTTGCATATATTCTGTTTGGAGATTATTATATGTTACTTGATAAATAACATATTGTTTACCATCTATTTCCTTATTTTGAATAAACGTTGCATTACTGTCATTTACTATTGCTGGATCAAGTTGTATCATCTCTGATGGTTTTTGTAATTTCATTTGTAATACATAGCTACTATATTTGACTACATATATGAAATTGTTTTCGTCTTCGCCAATATAATTAGCTATAACCTTCGGGCTTTCAGGTGTTGCAGGCTCTTGTGTTGGAATCGGATTTTGTATTCCCGGATTTTGTATTCCAGGGTTCTGTATTCCAGGTGTTATATTTGTTATTGCTTTTTTAGGAACAACAGTAATTTTTGCTATTACCTTTAATTTTTTGTTCTTTTTAGCAGTAACAGTAATTTTAACCTTACCTGTTTTCCTACCTTTTACCACACCTTTTTTGTTGACAGTTGCTATTTTTTTGTTTGAAGACTTAAATTTTGCCTTCATATTTACTTTGAGTTTAGTTGTTGCATTAACTGCAACTGTTTTTTTGTAAGCAACCTTTAGCCTTTTTGCTGCCTCTGATCCGTTACTTGGTGTAATTACCAAGCCTAATGCAATAGAAATTGTTGTGATTGTTGCTAAAAGCAACCGTAAGCTTTTTTTCATAAAAAATCTCTCCTTTTCTTTTTTAATAATAATTTTTTAAAAGTTTTATAAAAAAAGCATAAAGCTATGAATTTATTATATCAATAAATGGTAATTATGTCAAACAAATTAACTAATTATTTATTAAAAATGGAGTAATATGATTTTAGGTTGCTAGTACGAATTAAAACAGCAGAGAAAATGTAGGGGCGACCAGTGGTCGCCCGCCACTTATGAAGAATTTGCTAAAATAAATACAATAAAGAAAAAATATAACAAATATAAATCCAAAAAAAATATTACAAAATGTTGACAAGCCACATTTCTTTATGATATTATAATAAGGCACAAATTTTGCAAATAAAAAATATATAGCTATACTAAGGGTGGTTAAAATAAATAAAAAAATAGGAATATAAATTAATAATAGAATAAAAGTGTAGGGATGCAAGACTTTGAAGGCATCAAAAGAGTAAAATAAATTTACTTCTGCTACACTTTTTTGTATTGTTTTTAAATTATTTTTAAATTGTTTTTAAAAATTAAATAAGGAGGAATTAAATATTATATAAGGTTATACAAATCAAAATTGATATAGGGCAGTACGGTTTTGAGGAGTATAATACATTAGTATTTAAGAAGGACCTTATTTAATTTAGGAATTAGAAATCAGATGGCTTATAAGCTTAAAATTTCTATATAAATATATCTGCTCAAGTAAAATTAATTAATAATGAAAAATGAAAAATTAATAATGAATAATAATGGATATTTTTCAGCTTTGCCGAAAAATTACAATAATTATTCATCATTCATTATTCACTATTCATTAAAACAGGGGAGTTGATTTATTTGTTAAAAGACTTAAAGTATGAAAAGACGACAAGAAAAACATTTGCAAGAATTGGAGATTTTATTGAAATTCCAAATTTAATTCAAGTTCAAAAAGATTCTTATAATTGGTTTATTAAAGAAGGACTTCGGAGAAGTATTAAAAGATATTTCACCAATAATTGATTATTCTGGTAATTTAGTTCTTGAATTTTTCGATTACAGTATGGAAGAAAAAACTAAATATTCTTTAGAAGAAGCAAAAGAACGTGATGCAACTTACTCTACAAGATTACATGTAAAAGTAAGGCTTATTAATCGTGAGACTGGAGAAATTAAAGAACAAGAAATTTATTTAGGCGATTTTCCATTAATGACAGATAGTGGTACATTTATAATTAATGGAGCAGAAAGAGTTGTAGTAAGCCAATTAGTACGTTCACCAGGATGTTATTATGAATCAGATTATGATAAAACAGGAAAGAAACTATACAAATCTACGGTAATGCCAATTAGAGGGGCATGGCTTGAATATGAAACAGATAGTAATGATATATTTTATGTAAGAATTGATAGAACAAGAAAATTACCTGTAACAGTTCTTTTAAGAGCAATAGGACTTGTATCAGATGAACAAATTATAGATGTTTTTGGAGAAGACGAAAAAATATTAGCAACTATAGCAAAAGATACTGTAAAAACAAGCGAAGAAGCAATTGTTGAAATATATAAAAAATTAAGACCAGGAGAACTTCCAACAGTTGATGCCGCAAGAAACTTGTTTAATAATTTATTCTTTGACCCAAGAAGATACGATTTAGCTAAAGTGGGAAGATATAAATTTAATAAAAAATTAAATTTAGCATCAAGGATAGTAGGACAGGTAGCATATAGCGATATATTAAACAACGAAACAGGAGAAATATTAGTAGAAAAAGATACTGTTATATCTAAAGAAGTAGCAAAACAAATACAAGATTTAGGAATAAATATTGTTGATGTAAAAGTAGATGACAAAAAGGTTAGAGTAATAGGAAATGGAACAGTAGATATAAATGCATATGTAGATACAGCAAAATTAGGAATTAAAATTAAAGAATTAGTAAATTATGAAATACTAAAAAATATATTAGATAATACAGATAAAAAAGATTTAAAGAAAGTAATTGAAGAAAGAGAAGAAGAATTAGTTCCAAAACATATCGTAACAGAGGATATGATATCATCAGTAAATTATTTATTAAATTTACAATATGGACTAGGTAAAGTAGATGATATTGACCATTTAGGAAATAGACGTATAAGATGTGTTGGAGAGCTTTTACAGAATCAATTTAGAATTGGTCTTACAAGACTTGAAAGAGTCGTTCGTGAAAGAATGACAATACAAGACTTAGATGTTATAACACCACAAACATTAATAAATACAAAACCAATAACATCATCAATAAGAGAATTCTTTGGTAGTTCACAGTTATCACAATTTATGGATCAAACAAACCCATTATCAGAATTAACACATAAAAGAAGAATTTCAGCTTTAGGACCTGGTGGACTTTCTAGAGAAAGAGCAGGATTTGAAGTTCGTGACGTACACTACACACATTATGGAAGGCTTTGTCCAATAGAATCTCCAGAAGGACCAAACATTGGATTAATATCTGCGCTTTCAACATTTGCAATAATAAATGAATATGGTTTTGTAGAAACACCATATAGAAAAGTAGATCCAAAAACACATAAAGTAACAGATGAAGTTACATATATGACAGCAGATGAAGAAGATGAACACATTATTGCACAAGCAACAGAACCTATGACTGCGGAAGGTAAATTTAAAAATAAACTTATTAGAGTAAGATACTTAGATGAAATTATAGAAGTAGAACCAGAAAAAGTAGATTATATAGATGTATCGCCAAAACAATTAGTATCTGTAGGTGCTGCAATGATACCATTCTTGGAGCACGACGATGCTAACCGTGCATTAATGGGAGCTAACATGCAACGTCAAGCAGTTCCTCTTATGATTACAGATTCTCCAATAGTTGGAACAGGAATAGAATATAAAGCAGCAAAAGACTCTGGAATTACAGTACTTGCAAAAAATGATGGTGTTGTTGAAAGAGTTACTGGAGATGAAATTATCATAAAAACTAAATCAGGTGAAAAGGATACATATAAACTACGTAAGTTTAAGAGAACAAATGGTGGTACATGTATTAACCAACACCCAATAGTAGTAAAAGGTGAAAAAGTAAAAGCAAATGATGTTATAGCTGATGGACCTTCTACACAAAATGGTGAAATGGCACTTGGTAAAAATGTACTTATAGCATTTACAACATGGGAAGGATACAACTACGAAGATGCTATTTTGCTTAGCGAAAGATTAGTTAAAGAAGATGTTTATACATCTATACATATAGAGGAATATGATTGCGAATGTAGAGATACAAAACTTGGAGCAGAAGAAATAACAAGAGACATTCCAAACATAGGTGAAGAAAACTTAAAAGACCTAGATGAAAATGGAATTATAAGAATAGGTGCAGAAGTAAGACCTGGAGATATATTGGTAGGAAAAGTTACTCCAAAAGGAGAGACTGAACTATCTGCAGAAGAAAGATTACTTCGTGCAATATTCGGAGAAAAAGCTAGAGAAGTAAGAGACACATCACTTAGAGTACCACATGGAGAAGCAGGAACAATAGTAGATGTAAAAGTATATAATAGAGATAATTCAGATGAACTTGGACCTGGAGTTAATGAAGTAATTAGAGTATATATTGCTCAAAAGAGAAAAATATCAGTTGGAGATAAAATGGCTGGACGTCATGGTAACAAAGGTGTAATTTCAAGAATTTTGCCAGTTGAAGATATGCCATTTATGCCAGATGGAACACCAGTTGATGTTGTTCTAAATCCACTTGGTGTACCTTCACGTATGAATCTTGGTCAAGTTTTGGAGGTTCACTTAGGAGCAGCAGCAAGATTATTAGGAATGAAGGTTGCAACACCTGTATTTGATGGTGCAACAGAAGAGGATATTATTGAATTATTAAAAGAATCAGGACTATCAGAAGATGGTAAAACAATACTTTATGATGGAAGAACTGGTGAGCCTTTCGATAAACCAATTACAGTTGGTGTAATGTATATGCTTAAACTTCACCACTTAGTAGATGACAAAATACATGCTCGTTCAACTGGACCATACTCATTAGTAACTCAACAACCTCTAGGAGGTAAAGCACAATTTGGTGGACAAAGATTTGGAGAGATGGAAGTTTGGGCACTAGAAGCATATGGTGCAGCTTATACTCTACAAGAAATCTTAACAATAAAATCAGATGATGTTGTAGGAAGAGTAAAAACTTATGAAGCTATAGTTAAAGGTGAAAATGTTCCAGAGCCAGGAGTTCCAGAAAGCTTTAAAGTATTAGTAAAAGAACTACAAAGCTTAGGACTAGATGTACGTCTATATTCAGAAGACGATGAAGAGTTAGAACTAAAAGAAAACATTGAAGAGGGAATAGATTTAAATTTAGAAGATTTAAATAAAGTTATGCCTGAAGAAGAAGCTATAGTAGACGAAGAAGAAATGGCAGGAGATTTCATAGAAGAAGACTTTGATGAAGATACTATGGAAGAAAATATAGAAATAGAAGAAGAAAATGAAATCTTTGATAATGACCTTGCAACAGATAATCTTATGAATGACGAAGATATTATCGACGAGTAAAATAATTAAATATATACAATATAATAAAATTAAATCGCAAGATGGAATTGTTCGAGCAATGTATATTTAATTTTATAGATATTGTAAAACCCAATTGTAAAGAAGGAACTGACCTGAATTTTCCAAAGGAAAATTCTAGGATCTGTCCGCTAGACGCTGAATAATGAAAAGTGAAGAGTACAAATTCTTCGAATTTTGAAGGGGGAAAGAGCCTTAATGGAAAATAAAGAAAAAGATGAATTAGAGATATTCAACAAATTAAAAGTAGGATTAGCATCTGACGAAAAAATAAGGGAATGGTCAAAAGGTGAAGTAAAAAAACCTGAAACTATAAATTATAGAACTTTAAAGCCAGAAAAAGATGGTTTATTCTGTGAAAAAATATTTGGACCTACAAAAGACTGGGAATGTCATTGTGGTAAATATAAAAGGGTAAGATATAAAGGAATAATATGCGATAGATGCCGGAGTTGAAGTAACAAAATCAAAAGTAAGACGTGAAAGAATGGGGCACATTGAGCTTGCTGCACCAGTTGCACATATTTGGTACTTCAAAGGAATACCAAGTAGAGTTGCATTAATATTAGATATTTCTCCAAGAAGTTTGGAAAAAGTAATATATTTTGCATCATATATAGTACTTGATAAAGGAACAACAGACCTTACAAAATGTCAAGTATTAACAGAAAAAGAATATAGAGAAGCAGAAGAAAAATACGGAAAAGGTTCTTTCACGGCTAAAATGGGAGCAGAAGCAATAAGAACTTTGTTACAAGAAGTTGATTTAGACAAATTATCAGCTAAACTAAAAAAAGAATTAGAAAAAGCAAGTGAGCAAAAGAAATCAAAACTTATTAAAAGATTAGATACTGTTGAAAGTTTTAGATTATCTGGAAACAAGCCAGAATGGATGGTAATGAGTGTTATACCAGTTATACCACCAGAAATAAGACCAATGGTACAATTAGATGGTGGAAGATTTGCAACATCAGATTTAAATGACTTATATAGAAGAGTTATAAATAGAAATAACAGATTAAAAAGATTATTAGAATTAGGTGCACCAGAAATAATTGTAAGAAATGAAAAAAGAATGTTACAAGAGTCTGTAGATGCATTAATAGACAATGGTAGACGTGGAAGACCAGTAACAGGAGCTGGAAATAGACCTTTAAAATCATTATCAGATATGCTTAAAGGAAAACAAGGACGTTTCCGTCAAAACCTACTTGGAAAACGTGTTGATTACTCAGGACGTTCAGTTATAGTAGTAGGACCAGAACTAAAAATTTATCAATGTGGACTTCCAAAGGAAATGGCAATAGAATTATTTAAACCATTTGTAATGAGAGAATTAGTTGGAAGAGGCTTAGCACACAATATAAAAAATGCAAAAAGAATGGTAGAAAAATTAAGACCAGAAGTATGGGATATATTAGAAGAAGTAATTGCTGATCATCCAGTAATGCTAAACCGTGCGCCTACATTACATAGATTAGGTATACAAGCATTTGAACCAGTTTTAGTAGAAGGAAGAGCAATAAAACTTCATCCATTAGTATGTACAGCATTCAACGCTGACTTTGATGGAGACCAAATGGCAGTTCACGTTCCACTATCTCCAGAAGCACAAGCAGAAGCAAGATATTTAATGCTTTCTGTAAACAACCTTTTAAAACCACAAGATGGAAAGCCAGTTACAGTACCAACACAAGATATGATACTTGGAAGTTACTATTTAACAATGCAAATAGATGGCGAAAAAGGTGAAGGAATGTACTTTAAAGATGTAGACGAAGCATTACTCGCTTATCAAAACGGGGATGTTGGTTTGCATGCGAAAGTAAAAGTTAGATTAACTAAGGAAATAGATGGAGAAAAGAAAACAAAAACAATAGAGGCAACAGTTGGAAGACTTATATACAACGAAGAAATCCCACAAGATTTAGGATTTGTAGATAGAACAGATCCTGAAAAGGAATTTGACTTAGAAATAGACTTCCCAGTTATGAAAAAGAACTTAGGAACAATAATTGCAAAATGTATAGACAAACATGGATTAAATAGATCAGCAGAATTATTAGACTATATTAAAGCATTAGGATTTAAATATTCTACAAAAGGTGCAATAACTGTGTCAGTTCATGACGTTGCAGTACCAGAAGCTAAAAAGAAAATTTTAGCAGATAGTGAAAAACAAGTAGAAGAAATAGGAAAACAATATAGAAGAGGTTTAATAACAGAAGATGAAAGATATTCTTCAATAATCAAAGTATGGGAAAAAGCAACAAACGATGTTACAGACGCAATGAAGGATAACTTTGATGATTTAAACCCAATTTATATGATGGCACAGTCTGGAGCAAGAGGTAACATGAACCAATTACGTCAAATTGCTGGTATGCGTGGACTTATGGCAAACACATCTGGTAAAGCAGTTGAAATTCCAATCAAATCATGCTTTAGAGAAGGATTAGATGTTCTAGAATACTTTATTTCTTCACATGGTGCAAGAAAAGGTTTGGCAGATACAGCATTAAGAACAGCCGACTCTGGATATCTAACAAGAAGATTAGTTGATGTATCTCAAGATATAATTGTAAGAGAACATGATTGTGGTACAACAGAAGGAATAGAAATAGAAGACATTAAAGATGGAAATCAAGTAATTGAAAAATTACATGAAAGATTAGTTGGTAGATATCCTTTAAATGATATACATGATCCAAAAACTAATGAATTAATAGTAGATAAAAATACATTAATTACTCCAGATATAGCTGACAAGATAGTAGGAGCAGGAATAGATAAGGTAGAAGTACGTTCAGTACTAGGATGCAGAACAAAACATGGTGTATGTGCAAAATGTTATGGCATGGGTCTTGCAACAAGAAAAGAAGTTAATATTGGAGAAGCAGTTGGTATAATTGCGGCACAATCAATCGGTGAACCTGGTACACAGCTTACAATGAGAACATTCCATACAGGTGGTGTAGCAGGAGGAGATATCACACAAGGTTTGCCTAGGGTTGAAGAACTATTCGAAGCAAGAAAACCAAAAGGACTTGCAGTGATATCTGAAATAGACGGAAAAGTTAAAATACAAGAAGTTAAGAAAAGAAAAGAAGTAACAATTACAAGTAAAGACAACTCAAAAACTTATGCAATTAGTTTCGGATCAAAACTAAAAGTAAAAGACGGAGATGAAATTAAAGCAGGAGATCCAATTACAGAAGGATCAATAAATCCTAATGAGATATTAGCAATAAAGGGACCAGAAGGTGTATATAAATATTTAACATCAGAAGTACAAAAAGTATATAGAAACCAAGGTGTTGATATCAATGATAAACATATAGAAGTAATTGGAAGACAAATGCTTAAAAAAGTAAAAATAGATGATAGTGGTGATACAGGAATGTTTGCAGGATCATTAGTAGACATTAATGAATTTAATGAAGAAAATGAAAAGATGAAAGCAGAAGGAAAAAAACCTGCAACAGGAAAGAGAACCCTTCTTGGTATAACAAAAGCATCACTTGCAACAGAAAGTTTCTTATCAGCAGCATCATTCCAAGAAACAACAAGAGTATTAACAGAAGCTGCAATAAAAGGAAAAGTAGATTCATTAATAGGATTAAAAGAAAACGTTATAATAGGAAAATTAATACCAGCAGGAACAGGAATGCAAGCATATAGAAACATAAAGATTAACACAGAAAAACAAGAAGAACAAACAGGAGAATCTGAAGAATAAACAAAAAGTAGGAGAGATATAAAATTATGTCTCTTCTGCTTTTTTGAGTTTTGAAACTTTTTGCCCGGGGCAATTTCTCCCATCCAAAAAAAATGAAACTTTTGGCTCGGGGCAATTT
>CANQWF010000025.1 GCA_947627485.1 uncultured Clostridia bacterium | reverse complement strand
GCAGGATTTGCCCCAACAGAAATAGAAGGAGAGACAAGTACAGAAGATGGATTTGTAATAATAGACGCAGAAGGAAACGAATTTGTATGGATACCATGCGATGATGTAAATGAGTATAACAATGCAACATTTGAAAATAATTCTGATTGGTCAATTTATCAATATAGATATACAGGTAAATCATGGACTGATGGTGAAGAAAATGTTGAAGTTAATGGAGAAAAGAAAACAGTTTCAGCAATAAAAAGCGAAAGTATAAAGACAAATAAAGGTTTTTATGTGGCAAGATACGAAGCAGGCATTCCAGAAAATGCACCATTTTATGCAAGTAAAGATGGCGATGAATATAAATTATATGCTGAAAAAAATACAAGCAAATATACCCCAGTAAGTAAAAAAGGATATCCAGCATGGAACTATATAAATCAACGAAAAGCAAAAACGATATCAGAAAACATGTATAGTGGAATGAGTTATTTAATAGATTCACATGCATGGAATTATATATGTAAAAACATATTAGAACCTAAAGGAAAAACAAAAAAGGATATAATAAATTCGTCAGATTGGGGAAATTATTATAATAATGAAGCAACAAAATATGAAAATTTAGATGTATTATATGCGGTACATGAAAGTAATGATAGCAGATGGAATATTGCAGATGGAGATTCATCTGGAACTGATTCAAAATATCATAAAGGACTAATACCAGAAGGAACAGCACCGAGGACTGAAGGAAATAAATACTTAGAATTATCAACAGGAGCAAGTGAAGATTTTAAAGCATATAACATATATGATATGGCAGGAAATATGTGGGAATGGACAACAGAAACTTCAACGGAAATAGTTCAGAATGATAAAGATGAGGTTAAAACCACAATATATGCTGTTAGTCGTGGCGGTGGTTTCAACGCCAACGGAGATACTTGTCCCATTGTGCGAGCAGACGGTAGGGATGCCGTAGACATATGTGCCGTCAACAATAGCTTCCGTATTGTACTTTATTTGTAAAAAGGAATCTAAGTCAGTCCCAAAATACAAAAGAATGGACAAAACTTCCTAAATTTCATCAAAGGATAATATTAGTAATAATAGAATATATTATATATATAAAAAAGGCAATATGCCTTTTTTATATTCTTGAACAGAAAAAATCGCAGATTTTTCCTATTCAAGAAAGCTTCGCAATCATTCCACACAAAATTTTTTCAAAATTTTGGCGGTAGAACAACGGACGTGGGCTTTAGAATAAATTTAAATAGTCTGACATAAATGAAAGCCCACTGTTGTTCTTATTTAGAAAGTTTGGTGTTAAATGAGAAGAGTATTTATTTATATATTGTGCTTGGTATTACTATGTTTTTTATTGCCAATCTTATTTACTAAAAGAGACACGATAAAAGATGTGGTATCATTAGATAAAAATGAACCTGAAAAAAAGATAGAACAATATGATTATGGAAAATATAATAAAATTAAACTATTACATACTGCAACAGGAAAGGTAGAAGAATTAGATTTAGATACATATTTACTTGGAGTTGTATCAAGCGAAATGCCAGCAGATTTTGAGGAAGAAGCACTTAAGGCTCAAAGTTTAGTTGCAAGAACATATACAATTTATAAAATAATAAATGGAAGTAAACATGAAAATGCAGATATATGTGATGATTCAAACTGTTGTCAAGCATGGATTACAAAAGAAGATAGATTTAAAAGATGGGACGAAGATAAAAGAGAGAATAACTGGTCAAAAATAGAAAATGCTGTAAATAGCACAAAAGGAAAAATAATAACATATGAAGGTAAACCAATAAATGCATTTTTTCATTCAAATAGTGGTGGAACTACAGATACAGCAACAGCTGTATGGGGTGGAACGAATTATCCATATCTGCAAGCAGTCCAAACATCTGGAGAAGATACATATCAGCAATATAGTTCAGAATTATCAATATCAAAGGAAGAGTTTATATCTAAAATAAAAAAATTCCATAAAGATTTTGAAATAGATTTTAAAGAGAAAAATCCAATACAAATTTTAGAATATACAGACGGAAACAGAATTAAAACAATTAAAATAGGTAATGTAAATTTATCTGGAGTTGAAGTAAGAAATATATTTAGTTTAAAGTCTGCAAGATTTGAAATAAATATCGAAAACGATAATATAAAGTTTAGCGTAGTTGGATATGGGCATGGTGTTGGGATGAGTCAAACAGGAGCAGACAGTTTAGCAAAGCAAGGACAAAATTGCGAAGAAATTATAAAACATTTTTATTCTGGAGTTGAAATTGTTGATGTAATGTAAAATATTTAATTTTGATAAAGATTTTTGAATAAATTTCAAAAATAAGGAAATAATCTTACTAAAGAAAAATATAAGGAGGCACTTATGAGAAGAGGAAGAAGAGAAAAAGTTGAAAATAATAATTTTAAAAAATTGATGTTTTTATCAGGGGGAGTTTTAGTTGCAATTATTGCAACATTTATTATAACTTTTGTTATATATAATAATAAACTAAAAGATTCAAGTTATAGTTCATTAACAACAGAAAAAATAGCAGATTTAGTCCCTAATACAAATGATTATATAAATGAAACTAATAGTTATATAGAAGAGGCAAGTGCTGATATTGGGAAAAGTATAGAAGAAGCAATAAATAGTGTAGAAAATCAAGATAATGAAACTACAAAAACAGAAGATAAAGCTAAAACAGAAAATACTACTACAAATACAACTAAGAGTACAAACAATGAGAAAACAAAAGAAACAAATGCAAAACCAGAAAAGGTAAAAGATCCAGAATTTTCTGTTCCAGTAGAAGGTGAAAATATAAGAGGATTTGCAAAAGATTCTTTAATATATTCTGACACATTAGAAGAGTGGGTAACACATTTGGGAATTGATATAAAAGCAGAAAGAACAAGTGTTGTTAAGGCAGCAGAAGAAGGAAAAATTTTATCAATAAAAAATGATCCAAGATATGGATTGACTATAGTAATTGAACATGTAAATGGATATAAAACAGTATACTCAAACCTTCTTACAACTGAATTTGTAACAGAAGGAGAAACTGTAAAAAAAGGACAAAGTATTGGAACAGTAGGAAATTCAGCTTCATTTGAAATTGTTGATACACCACATTTACATTTTGAAATTATAAAAGATGGAGAAAATGTAGATCCTAATATATATTTAAAATAATTTTTAGACTTTTGGGGACAGGTCGGTTTTCCTGTCCCCAAAATTTCAAAACTCAAATAGGCGAGAAAAAAAGTGTGGCAAAGCACACTTTTTTTTATAACTTTTATTGAAAAAGTTATATTTAATGTAATATAATATATATAGATAAATATGGAGGAATTTTAATGTATATAACAAAAGATGGACAAATACAATCAGAAGGACCACAAACATATCAAGTGGAAGGAAAAAACAAAAAGAATAAAAATAATAAAATTAAAAGACCTAAAAAACATCCTATATTAAGAATGGTAATAAAAACTTTTTTTATTACTCTTTTCGTGTTGATTCTTCTTATATTTGCAGCCGGTGGTTATGCAGGATATCAAATATACAATATAATTAAAGATGCAAAATTAAGTAAAAATGATTTAGCTATAAAGTATGAAAATTCTGTAATAAAAGATATGAAAGGTAATACTTTAGGAGTTTTAAATGGAGATGAAAATAGAGAAAGTATACATTTGGGTGAAATGTCGGTATATATACCAAAAGCTTTTATATCTATAGAAGATGAAAGATTTTGTGAGCATAAAGGAGTTGATATAAAAAGGACACTAAGAGCTACATATACATATATTTTAAACGATGGAAGTTCGCCATTTGGAGGTAGTACAATAACACAACAGCTTGTAAAAAACCTAACGCAAGAAAATGAAGATACATGGCAAAGAAAAGTAAGAGAAATGGCGAGGGCTTATTATGTTGAACAAGAAATGTCGAAAGAAGAAATACTAGAATTGTATTTGAATTTAATTTTCTTAGGAGATACAGTATATGGAGTACAAAAGGGCTCAAATTATTACTTTAGCAAAGACGCAAAAGATTTAAGTTTAGCAGAGAGTGCATTTTTAGCAGGAATAAATCATTCACCAAATTCATATAATCCATTTGAAAATATTAATCAACAAAAATTACAAGAAATAAATAACAGAACAAAAACAGTTATTAAAAAAATGTATGAACTTGGTAATATTAATACCACAGAATATACAAATGCATTAAAAGAAGTAGATTCTGGATTAAAATTTAAGCAAGGAGCATTTCCACAAACAATGTTTTCATATCATACTGATGCTGCTATAAATCAAATAATAGGTCAGCTTCAAGAGATGCATGATTGGACATATGAACAGGCAAAGTTGTATTTATCTAGTGGAGGATTTACGATATATACTACACAGGATCCAGAAATTCAAGCTAAAATGCAAGAAGAATTTAATCAACCAAAATATAGAACAAGAGCTTATGACACGTATGGAAATCTTCAAATATCACAGGCAGCGATGGTATTAATTGACCATAAAACTGGATATGTTCTTGCAATATGTAGTGGATTTGATGAAAAAACAGAAGCATTTGGATTTAATAGAGCAACACAAGGAACTAGACAAACAGGTTCTTCTATGAAGCCTATTGCTGTACTTGCACCTGCAATTGATAAAGGTATAATTACTGCTTCAACAGTTTTTGATGATAATCCTACAAGTTTTAATAACGGTACATATAATCCTAAAAATTATGGGGCGTATAAGGGATTAATAACAGTAAGGGAAGCAATAGAAAATTCTCAAAATATACCTATGGTAAAAGCAATGTGCTTACTTACACCTGCAGAATCAATTAAATTCTTAAAGAGTGCGGGAATAACTTCTATAGATGAAGAGAGAGATTATGTACTTCCATTAGCACTAGGTGGATTAACAAATGGAGTAACACCTTTGCAAATGGCAGGAGCATATGCTGCAATTGCAAATGATGGATTATATATAAAGCCAACGTTCTTTACAAAAGTAGTAGATTCTAATGGTAATATTGTTTTAGAAGCTAATCAAACAAAAACACAGGTAATGTCTAAAGAAGCTGCATATGTTGTAAAAGAAATTTTAACTCAGCCAGTAAAAACTGGTACAGCTACAAATTGTAGAATAGAAGGAATGAGCGTACGGAGCAAAAACAGGAACAACAAACAATGATTATGATAGATGGCTTTGTGGATTTACTCCATATTATACAGCTGCTGTATGGTTTGGATATGACAATAATGCAACAATAAGAGGATGGGCTTTAAATCCTGCAGGACAAATATGGTCTGGTGTAATGAAAACAGTACATAGTGGACTAGAGCCAAAAACTTTTCATGAAACTAAACCTGAAAATGTAGTAGAAGTAGAAGTATGCAAAAAATCTGGATTTTTGGCATCAAATTATTGTAGAAGATATGGCACAACATATACTGAGTATTTTGTAAAAGGAACAGAACCTGTTCAAACATGTCCATACCATTCTTATGCAAAAATATGTACTCAGAGTGGATTACTTGCAAATCCTAATTGTCCAAGCACAAGAAGTGTATATGGTAGAGGAGAATATATAGGAAATAACAATTTATGGCAAACACATTCTTATAATTACAAGCCAAAAAATATACCACTTCAAGTTTGCAATATACATTAAAATGAATTGGAGTAATTAATAAATGAATATAATTCAGCTAATAGATACAAATATATATAATTTAATAATAAGTTTAATGAGTTTAAAAACAACAGCTATAATGATGTTTATATCTTATTTGGGCTCAGCGACGGCATTAATAATTTTATGCATAGCTTTTATACTTATTCTAAAAAATAGGCAAAATGCAAAATATATAGCATTAAACCTTGTATTAGTATTTTTATTAAATAGGATTTTAAAAGCAATAATAGCAAGACCCAGACCAAATGTATTAAGATTAGTATATGAAAGTGGCTATAGTTTTCCTAGTGGGCATGCAATGGTTTCAATGGGATTTTATGGATTTTTAATATATTTAACATATATAAATATTAAAAACAATAAAATAAAATATCCTTTAATAATAGCATTAAGTTTATTAATATTATTTATAGGAATTAGTAGAATATATTTAGGTGTTCATTATGCTACAGATGTAATAGGTGGAATAATTATAGCTATTTTATATTTAATAATATTTATAAAATTTTTATATAAATCAAAATTTAAAGAAAAGGTAGAATAAAATGGAAAATTTATTTAATATCAAAAATATTTTAATATATTTATTAATTATTAATTTAGCAAGTTTTTTGGCTATGTATATAGATAAGAAAAGAGCAAAATGGGGAAAATGGAGAATTAAAGAATCAACGTTATTTACACTTGTTTTATTAGGTGGTGGAATTGGAGGTATAGCAGGAATGTATACTTTTAGACATAAAACTCAAAAACCTAGATTTGTAATAGGATTTCCTGCGATATTAATTATTGAAATAATTTGCACAATAATATTTTTAGTAATTAATTAGAAATAAGTATAATATTATACTTATTTTTTTTGCCTAATGAACAAAAACGTTGCAAGCATTGAAACAAAAGAAATACAAGATAAAAAACAAACAAATATACCGTACACATAATAATTGTAAATAATTGTAAACAAATAATAAAACACAGAATAATTGTTTTGTATGTTAATAACTAATATCTTCTAAAGTGTAATATAAACATTATTCACAAAGTTATCCACAGTATCCACAATGTTTAACAATTGTAAAATTAATGTTACAAAAAAGTTACATAAGCACAAAAATGTAATATTAATGTTAATATTTTGAAATATAAATGTAATATAAGCCGATTTTAACATTAATAAGATTGACTTTTAAAGTATATTTTGATAAAGTAAATACATTAGAAAATAATATGTGAAGGGAGAAAAGAAAATGGCAGATAAATCAATGGATAAAATAGTATCACTTTGTAAGAATAGAGGATTTATATATCCGGGTTCAGAAATATATGGAGGACTTGCAAACTCATGGGATTATGGACCAATAGGTGCAGAAATGAAAAAAAATATAAAAGATATGTGGTGGAAAAAATTTATACATGAATCAAAATATAATGTAGGTATAGATGCTGCTATAATTATGAATCCGGAAGTTTGGGTAACAACAGGACATGTTGGAGGATTTAGCGACCCACTTATAGACTGCAGAGATTGCAAAACAAGACATAGAGCAGATAAACTTATAGAAGAATGGGGATTTAAAAATGGAAAAGATATTTCTGGATTAGATGGATGGACAAATGAACAATTAGTAAAATACATCGAAGATAATAATATAGAATGTCCAAACTGTGGAAAAACAAATTTTACAGAAATAAGAAAATTCAATTTAATGTTTAAAACTTTTATGGGAGTAACAGAAGATGCAAAGTCAGAAGTATATTTAAGACCAGAAACAGCACAGCGGAATGTTTGTAAATTTTAAAAATGTACAAAGAACAACAAGAAGAAAACTTCCAATGGGAATAGGACAAATGGGACGTTCTTTTAGAAACGAAATTACTCCAGGTAACTTTATATTTAGAACAAGAGAATTTGAACAAATGGAATTAGAGTTTTTCTGCAAGCCAGGTACTGATTTAGAATGGTATGAATATTGGAAAGATTTCTGTAAGAATTGGCTTATAGGAATAGGAATAAAAGAAGAAAATTTAAGAATGAGAGAACATTCAAAAGAAGAACTTTCTTTCTATAGTAAAGGAACAACAGATATAGAATATCTATTCCCATTTGGATGGGGAGAACTTTGGGGAATTGCAGATAGAACAGATTACGATTTATCAAGACATATGGAAGCATCTAAAGTTGATTTAACATATTTAGATCCAGATACAAACGAAAAATACGTTCCATATTGTGTAGAACCAGCAGTTGGTGTAGATAGAATCTTTTTAACTGTATTGTGTGATGCTTACGAAGAACAAGAAATAGAAGATGGAGATACAAGAACTGTACTGCATTTGCATCCAAGTATTGCTCCATACAAAGTAGCAGTACTTCCTCTTTCTAAAAAATTAAGTGATAAAGCAAATGAAGTATTTGATAAAATATCAAAGAAATTTATGTGTGAATATGATGAAGCAGGAAGTATAGGAAAAAGGTATAGAAGAGAAGACGAAATAGGAACTCCTTATTGTGTAACAGTAGATTTTGAAACAGAAAATGATGATTCAGTTACAATAAGAGATAGAGATACAATGCAACAAGTAAGAGTAAAAATAGACGAATTAGAGAATTGGTTAGAAGAAAAAATAAATATATAGTATAATATAAATTTAAATAGATATGTGAGTGATAAATATGAGATTAAGTAAAGATTTTTTTTATACAATAAAAGAAAATATTGCAGATGAAGATTCTATTAGTGGAAAACTTTTAGTTAAAAGTGGAATGATAAAAAAAGTAAGTAATGGAATTTATGCAAAAATGCCCTTAGGTAAGAAAACATTAAAAAACATAGAAAATATAGTGCGAAAAAATATGGATAATGCGGGAGCTTGCGAACTAAGCATGCCTGCTCTATTACCTATGGAAGTTTTTGAAAAGACAGGAAGAAAAAATGCTTTTGGGTCAAGTATGTTTAAATTAAATGATAGATATAATAGGGAATATGCTTTAGGACCAACACATGAAGAATTATTTGTTTTAGCTTCAATGAATAAAGTAAAATCATACAGGGATTTGCCTTTTACAATTTATCAAATAGGTCCTAAATATAGAGATGAAATAAGACCTAGATTAGGATTAATTAGAATTAGAGAATTCTTAATGAAGGATGCGTATAGTTTTGATAAGGATTATGAAGGGTTAGATGTTTCTTATAAGATAATGTTTGATGCGTATCATAGATTATTTACAGAGCTAGGTATTGAATATACAGTAGTTAAAGCAGATACAGGTGCAATGGGGGGACTCCTTTCAGAAGAATTCCATGCAATTACTGATATAGGAGAAGACGTATTGGTACTTTGTGATAGTTGTGAGTATTCTTCTAATTTAGAAGTTAGTCAAAATGTTAGTAAAGAACAAGAGAATGTAGAAGAAAAAGAAATACAATTAGTGGAAACTCCAAATGCACACACAATAGAAGAAGTATGTAATTATTTAAAATTAGATATAAAGAAAACTGTAAAAGCTATGCTTATGAATGTGGATGATGAATTAGTTGTATTTTTTATAAGAGGAGACAGAGAATTAAATGAGAATAAGGTTCTTAAATTATTAGGGGGAAATGAAATAAATTTTGCAAATGACGAATTAATTGCTAAGTCAAATGCAGTACCAGGATATACAGGACCGATTAATTTAGAATCTGCAAAAATTGTAATTGATAATGAAATATTAAATATGAAAAATTTCTGCTGTGGTGCAAATAAAATAGGATATCATTATATAAATGCAAATATAAAGGACTTTAAATATGATTTGATTGGAGACATAGTTAATGTAAAAGAAGGTGACGTGTGTCCAAAATGTGGTGGAAAATTAATATTTAAAAAAGGAATTGAAATTGGAAATACATTTAAATTAGGAACTAAATATTCAGAAAGCTTAGGTTTAAATTATTTAGGCGATGATAATAAAAATCACCCAGTTGTAATGGGATGCTATGGAATAGGAATAGAAAGAATACTTTCTGCAATTGTAGAACAAAACAATGATGATAAGGGAATTATATGGCCAATAAATGTAGCACCATATAAAGTTGCTATAGTAGTAATTAATCCTAAAGATGAAAAACAATATGAAGCAGGAGAAAAATTGTATAATGATTTCAATAAATTGGGTATTGATACATTAATTGATGATAGAACAGAACGTGCAGGAGTAAAATTTAATGATATAGATTTAATAGGAATTCCAATTAGAATAACAGTTGGTAAGAAAATTAATGATAATTTAGTTGAAATAAAATTAAGAAATGAAGAAGAAACAAAAGAAGTTAAAATAGAAGATGTAGAAGAAGAAGTACAAAATATTATTAAAAGACTTAGCAAAGTTAATGATTAAGCCATATAGAATATTAGCTAAAGTAATATAGAGATGTTTAATATAATTAATAAAGAGGGAATAATATGCCTACTAATTGGACAAGTAATCAATTGCAAGCAATAAATAAAAAGGGTAGCAACATATTAGTTGCAGCAGCAGCTCGGAAGTGGTAAGACTACGGTGCTTGTTGAGAGAATAATAAATAAAATAATAAATGAAAAAGTTGATATAGATAAACTATTAATAGTAACATTTACTAATGCAGCAGCATCAGAGATGAGACAAAGAATATTAGAATCACTTTATGAAAAAATTGATGAAAATCCTGATAATATAAATCTGCAAAGACAAATTCTTTTATTAAATAAAGCTAATATTTCAACTATACACTCTTTTTGTTTAGAAGTCATAAAAAATTATTTTTATGAAATAGGTGTATCATCTAATTTTAGAATAGGAGATACATCAGAAATAGAATTGTTAAAGCAAGAAACATTAGAAGAAGTATTTGAAAATCTATATGAAGAAAATAACGAGAAATTTATAAAACTTACTGATATATACAGTGGTTACAGAGATGATGATTCTTTAAAAGAATTGATTTTAAAAATATATAATTATTCTCAAAGTATGCCATTTCCAGAAGAATGGATAAATGACAGTGTAGAAAAATTTAATTTAAAAAATAAGTTAGAGGAAGATTTTGCTAAAACTTTATGGGGGAAAATATTAGTAGAGTATTTTTTTGATGAGATTAAGTCATGTATAAATGATTTAGAAAATATTTCTAAAAAACTTGCAGAAGAAATTGATTTAGAAAAATACTATGCAGTAATATTAAATGATATAGATAATTTAAAAGAATTAATAAAAGACAATAAAACGTGGGATGAAATATACATTAATTTAAACAATATAAAATTTGAGACATGGCCAAGACAATCTAAGATAGATTGTGAGCTAAAAGATGAATGTAAAGAAATAAGAGATGCTGTTAAAGGTAGGGTAAAAGAATTAATTAATAAAATTTTTATATATTCGTCAAAAGAAGCAAATGCAGATATTTATGAGATGTATAATATATTGGTATCTTTAAAGGATATAATTTTAGAATTTTCTAAAAAATATCAAGATAATAAAAAAGACAAGAATATTATAGATTTTAATGATATAGAACACAATGCTTTAAAAATATTAGTAAAAAAAGATGAAGATGGAAATTATATTCCAACAGATATTGCAAAAATATATAAAAATAAATTTTTAGAAATAGAAATAGATGAATATCAAGATAGTAATTTAGTACAAGAATATATTTTAACTACAATATCTAATGGTAACAATATATTTATGGTTGGAGATGTAAAACAAAGTATATACAAATTTAGACAAGCAAGACCAGAATTGTTTTTGGAAAAATATGATAAATATCATCTTGCAGAAGATGAAAATATAGATTGCAAAGAAAATACAAAAATACAACTATTTCAAAATTTTAGAAGTAGGAAAAATATATTAGATATTACAAATATAATATTTGAAAATATAATGAGTAAAAAACTTGGAGATATTGATTATGATAAAAAAGAATACTTAAACTGTGGAGCTAAATTTGAAAGTCCAAGTAAGGATATACTAACCTCAGGAAAGCCTGAGCTAGATATTATAGATTTAACAGAAGATGATGAAACAGAAGAAAATCAAGAAGAATTAATTATAGAAAAAACTGAAGTAGAGGCAAAGTTTGTTGCAAAGAGAATTAATGAACTATTAAACAGCAACTTATATGTTTTTGATAAAAAAGAAGGATATAGAGACTTAAGATATAAGGATATTGTAATATTACTTAGAACTACATCTAATACTTCACAAATCTATGAAAAAAAACTTAATAAATTGGAGATACCTGTATTTAGTGATTCGTCGACAAGTTATTTTGAAACTGAAGAAATACAGATTATTTTGTCTGTTTTAAAAATAATTGATAATCCAAATTCTGATATTCCATTGGTAGCCGTATTAAGATCAGAAATTGGTGGATTTACAGATAACGAATTAGTAGAAATAAGACTTGCTTCTAAAAACACAAGCTATTACGAAGCCTTAGAAGAAATAAGAAATATTGAAGATTGCAGTATATTAAAAGAAAAAGTAATTAGCTTTTTAAATATGTTAAATGATTGGCAAAAAAAACAAGAGTATTTAAGTTTAGATGAACTTATATGGTATATATATGAAAGTACGGGGTATTATGATTTTGTAAATAGTAGTCCTAATGGCAGATTAAAAACTGCTAATTTAAAATTATTATTCGAAAAAGCAAAAGACTACGAAAAAGCAAGTTTTAAGGGCCTATATAATTTTATAAATTATATAGATAAAATAAGTAAAACTTCAGGTGATATGTCGTCAGCAAAAATAATTGGCGAAAATGAAGATGTAATTAGAATAATGAGTATTCACAAAAGTAAAGGACTTGAATTCCCAGTTGTATTTTTATGCGGAACTGGAAAGATGTTTAACTTGCAAGATTTAAATCAAAGTATATTATTACATCAAGATATGGGCTTTGGTCCTAAGTATATAAATTATGAAAGAAAAATCGAATATAACACACTTGCTAAAGAAGCAATTAGAATAAAAAGTTTAAATGAAATATTATCAGAAGAGATGAGACTTTTATATGTTGCTATTACTCGTGCAAAAGAAAAATTAATAATAACAGGATATGATAGTAATCTTAAAAAATCAATTATACAAAAAGAAGGCATGATTACAGAAAAAGAAAATTGCAAATTAAATATAGTTAATATAAGAAAAGCAAAATCATATTTAGATTGGTTAGAATTAGTATATGTTAATAATAAAGATAAATTAAAAGATATTTTAGAAGTAAATTATTTTAATAAAAACAAAATAAATAAAGAAATAGATAGTAAAGAAAGCAAAGAAGATAAAAGTTATATTGAAAATTGGAATATAGTAGATGAAAAATTATTTAGCAAAGTAGATAAGCTTTTAAGTTGGGAATACCCATTTTTAAAAAGCACTAAGGCTCAAGGGAAAGCATCTGTAACAGATATTACAAAAGGAACAAAAACAGAAATTATAGATATAACAGATAAACCAAAATTCTTAATTGAAAATCAGGAATTAAACAAAGCAGAAATCGGAACATTAATGCATTTAATGATGCAAAAGTTAGATTTTAATAAATTATATAAAGAAGAAGATATTAAAGAACTAGTACATAGTTTAATTAATTCAAAAATAATTACAGAAAATCAGTCTAAATATATTGATATTGAAAAAATATTAAAATTTACTAAAACGAATTTATATTTAGACATTAAAGAAGCAAAAGAAGTACAAAAAGAAATGCCTTTTTATATCTATATGTCTTCAGATGAGATATATAATGATGGAACAAATGAAAAAGTTTTAGTTCAAGGAATTATAGATTTATATTATATAAATAAAAATGATAAACTTATATTAATAGACTATAAAACAGATTATGTAGCAAAAAATAATGAGAAAGATTTAATAGATAAGTATAAAGGACAATTAGAAATATATAAGAGAGCATTGGAACAATCATTAAATAAAAAAGTAGAAGCGGTATACATATATTCAGTATATTTAGGTAAAGAAATTTCGATAGACTGAAATTAGCTTACCTGCGCCATTTTCTTTACAAAACGTGAAAAATGTAGTATAATTAGTAGGAATTAAACAAAAAAGGAGAATAAAATGAAAACAGTAAAAAAACTATGGATGTATTTTTTCATGTTTATAGGATTTTTTGTATTTTGTACTTTTTTAACTAATATAACTATGAGAGAACAATATAACGATATTACAAATTATGAAATAAAGGACACTTCTCCACAGATTTCAGTAAAAGAATGTAAAGCTACATATACAAGTGGATATATGAATGGTTCCGTAACTAATGATACAGGAGATCTTATTCCACTAAAATATTTAAAAGTTAATTTTTATGATGCAGATGGGATATATTTAGGCAGTGAATACAAAGAATTAAAAAATTTTTATCCAGATGAAACAATTAATTTTGATATTAATTATAACTACAACAATGTAAATAAAGTAGAGCTTAGCCTTACAGATAATATGACGAATAATAATAAAGATAGTTGGATTATTAATCCTGATATATCTGAAGAAACTATTAATATAGCATTACCAATTGCAGGAGTTATACTTTTATGGTATATATTACCTTATTAAAATAAATACAAATAGCAAATTGTTTGAAAAAATAAAAAAAAACATTTGCTATTTTTTTTATTTTGTAATATAATTGCAACATAAATGTAATATTTTTGTAAATAATAATTATATATTAGAAAGGATAGATGCTAAATGTTCAGTTTTAGACGGTTTTGGTTTTGGACAAGATATAGGTATAGATTTAGGAACTGCAACAGTAATTGCTTATGTTAAAGGGAAAGGTATTGTTTTAAGAGAACCTTCAGTTGTTGCAGTAAATAATGTTACAAATGAAGTATTAGCTGTAGGTGGAGAAGCAAGAAGAATGCTTGGAAGAACTCCAGGTAATATTGTTGCAACAAGACCGCTAAAAGATGGAGTAATATCTGATTATACTGTTACAGAAAAAATGCTTAAACATTTTATAAATAAAATATGTGGCAAATTTGTATTTGCACCAAGAATTATGATATGTATACCATCACAAGTAACAGAAGTTGAAAAAAAGGCAGTAATAGATGCCGCATCACAGGCTGGAGCAAGAAGAGTATATTTAATAGAAGAACCTATCGCAGCTGCAATTGGTGCAGGAATTGATATATCTAAGGCATGTGGAAATATGGTTGTAGATATTGGAGGAGGAACTACAGATATTGCAGTTATATCACTTGGTGGTTCAGTTGTAAGTACTTCATTAAAAGTAGCTGGAGATAAATTTGATGAAGCAATAGTTAAATACATTAAGAAAAAACATAATGTTATGATAGGAGAAAGAACAGCAGAAGATTTAAAAGTTAATATTGGTTGTGTTTATCCAAAAATACAAGATGTAGAAATGGATATTAGAGGAAGAGATTTGATAACAGGTCTTCCAAAAACGATTACTATACATTCAAGTGAAATGATGGAAGCATTGGCTGAACCTGCAATGTTAATTGTAGATGCAGTTCATTCTGTATTAGAAAAAACACCGCCAGAACTTGCAGCAGATATAAGTGACAAAGGAATATATATGACAGGTGGCGGATGTTTATTAGATGGTTTAGACAAGCTTCTTCAAGAACAAACAGGAATAAATGTAATGATTGCAGAAGATACAGTTAGTTGTGTAGCTTTAGGAACAGGAAAGGCATTAGATAATTTAGATACATTAGATGGAAGAGCAAGAAGGTAAAATATGAAGAAAGTAGCTTTTTATACATTAGGTTGCAAGGTAAATCAATATGAAACCAATGCAATGATTGAAAAATTTATAAAAGAAAAATATGAAATAGTAAATTTTGAAGATTTATCAGATATATATATAATAAATACATGTACTGTAACTAATATGTCTGATAAAAAATCAAGACAAATAATAAGAAGGGTAAAACAAATAAATCCGAAATCAATTCTTGTAGTAACTGGATGTTATGCACAAGTTGCTTCAGATGAATTAGAAAAAATACAAGAAATAGATTTAATTGTTGGTAATACCGAAAAAAATAAAATTGTCCAAATAATCGAAAATTATTTGGACAATTTAAATAACAATTGTACTGCAAATAGAATTTCTATGACAGATATAAATGATCAAAAAGAGTTTGTAGATTTTGGAACAACTACATATACAGAGAAAACAAGAGCAGTAATAAAAGTACAAGATGGATGTAATAACTTTTGTACATATTGTATAATTCCTTATGCAAAAGGAAGGGTAAGAAGCAGAAATTTGCAAAACATAATTGAAGAAATAAAAAGTATAGTAAAAAAAGGAATACAAGAAGTAGTAATAACAGGAATTCATATTGCATCTTATGGAGTAGATTTTGCAGATACTAATATAGGGTTAATTGATTTATTAGAAGAAATAAATAAGATAGAAGGATTAAAAAGAATAAGGTTAGGTTCCTTAGAACCCAATATTATAACAGAAGAATTTGTAGAACGATTAAAAGAATTAGATAAAATATGTCACCATTTTCACTTATCACTTCAAAGTGGTTGTAACAGTATTTTGAAAAGAATGAATAGAAAATACACAACTGAAGATTTTGAAAAAGTAGTAGAAAGATTAAGAAAGGCATATCCTGATGTTGCTCTTACAACAGATATTATTGTTGGATTTCCTGGAGAAACAGATGAAGATTTTGATATTACATATAATTTTTTAAAGAAAATTAAATTTTATAAAATGCATATATTCAAATATTCTCAAAGAAAAGGTACTAGAGCGGCAATAATGCCTAATCAAATAGATGGAAAAATTAAAGAAGAGAGAAGTCATAAACTCATTATGCTTTCTGATAATAATGAAAAAAATTTTTTAGATAAATATATCAATAAAGACGTAGAGGTATTATTTGAACAAAAAGAAAATGAATATATAAAAGGACATACATCTAACTACATGGTTGTTAAAGTCAAAGGAAATAAATTAGAAAATAAAATAATAACGGTAAAAATAGCAAACAGAGAAGGACTGGAATTAGAAGGAAAATTAATGAAATAATTTTGTAACAAAATTGACACGAAAAAGAAATATAAAAACTATTGATAAAATGAGATTTTTGTAGTATAAAATATATAAAAATAAAAGTAAATTAATTTTAAATTTAAATTTACAAAAGAAATAGATATGAATAAACACATATCAAAGAGAGGGGATATAAAATGTCAAATCAGTTAAATAATGATGTAACAGAAAATTTATTAAATGATTCAGTAAAAGAACTTGCAGATGCATTAAAAAAAATAAGTCCTACAGAAGAAATTGAATTAGATGGAACAGAAGCAAAGTCAAATGATGAAATAGATACATCTTCTTTTAAACCAGTAGGAACAAATTTACCAGAAAAACCAAGTGTATGGACAAAAATAAAAAATGCGTTATTCTATGAAATAAAAGTAGAATTAACACCATATCAACAAAAAGTTGAAGATGAAATAAACGAGTTTTTACATCAAGAAGTAACATGGAATTCATTTAAAGGATTTTTATTTAAAGAAGTTCCAATTACATATAAAGGAAAGAGAGTATTTTAATTAAATAAAAAATAATTAAAAAGAACACTTGAATTGTGTTCTTTTTTGTTATAGAATACATTTGAATTGATAATAATAAAATAGATAGATGTTATAAACATCGGAAAGAAGGAATTTTTATGTCAGTAAAAGTAGCAATTAATGGATTTGGACGTATAGGACGTCTTGCATTTAGGCAAATGTTTGGAGCAGAAGGATATGAAATCGTTGCAATTAACGATTTAACAAGTCCTAGTATGCTTGCTCATTTATTAAAATATGATTCAGCACAAAAAAGATATGAAAAAGCAGATACTGTAGTTGCAGGAGAAGACTCAATAACAGTAGATGGAAAAACAATAAAAATATATGCAGAAAAGGATGCAGCAGATTTACCATGGGGAGAAATAGGAGTAGATGTTGTACTAGAATGTACAGGATTCTACACAACAAAAGAAAAAGCAGAAGCTCACATTAGGGCAGGCGCTAAAAAAGTAGTTATATCAGCACCAGCTGGAAATGATTTACCAACAGTAGTTTATGGAGTTAACGAAAATATATTAACACCAGATGATACAATTATATCTGCAGCATCATGTACAACAAACTGTTTAGCACCTATGGCAAAGGCATTAAATGATTTTGCACCTATTGAGTCAGGAATAATGACAACAGTTCATGCATACACAGGAGATCAAATGTTATTAGATGGTCCACATAGAAAGGCAGACTTAAGAAGAGCAAGAGCAGCAGGAACAGCTTCGCCTGTTATAGGATTCTTCTTGTTTCCT
>CANQWF010000024.1 GCA_947627485.1 uncultured Clostridia bacterium | reverse complement strand
CAACATGAAAATATTTTTCTATGCTACTTCTAAAAAATAAAAATAAAAAAATTTACACACTAATATTGACAAGACCCACCAACTTCCAAAAACAAAACACAATTCAACTTAAAATGTCGAAAAAAGAAGAACGATTTCTATTGCAAAAAAAAGTATAAAAATGTAAAATATAAAAAAGTAGGGGGAGTAAACACATTAAAATGCTCCCATTTTTTCTTAATATTTAATTCAAAAAAGGATATGTCTATCCTAAAATTCCAAAAATATACAAAATAAAAAAAGAAAGGGTGACCAGCTATAGAAATTAAAAAAATTGAAGAAGGTATAATACCAATATATGAAAATAATTCAAAAGAAAGATTAATTAATGCAAGAGAGTTACATCATGCTTTGGGTAATAAAAGAAGATTTGCAGACTGGATAAAGCAAAGAATAGAAAAGTATAATTTCTTGAAAAATCAAGATTTTATCACATTTCACAATTTTGTGAAACGTGGGGAAAACAATCTTGGAACGAAATTAACAGAATATTATTTAACAATAGATATGGCAAAAGAATTATGTATGGTAGAAAATAATGAGAAAGGAAGAAATATATTATGAAATACAGTACATAAAGAATACAAAAAATGGAAAGAAGGGAGAGATAAAAGAAAAAGGATACAAGATAGAAAATATATGTTATAAAGTTATAGATTAAAAAAAGACAAGCTACTATATAATTAAAATTCTGTTATCTGTATTTACATGAAAAGTAATTTAGTATATAATGCTACTAAATAAAATAAGGAGTGATAATATATGTTAAATTTTAATAGTTTAAAAAATACGGATAAAGAAACATATGATGCAATAGAAAAAGAATTAAATAGACAACGTAATAAAATAGAATTAATAGCATCTGAAAATTTTGTAAGTGAAAGTGTAATGGAAGCAATGGGTAGCTATATGACAAACAAATATGCTGAAGGTTATCCAGCTCATAGATATTACGGAGGATGTGAATATGTAGATATTGTAGAGGATTTAGCAATTGAAAGAGTTAAAAAAATATTTGGTGCAGAATATGCAAATGTTCAGCCACATTCAGGAGCTCAAGCAAATATGGCAGTATATTTTGCAGTATTACAACCAGGAGATACAGTTCTTGGAATGAACTTAGCTCATGGTGGACATTTAACACATGGAAGCAAGGTTAATTCATCAGGAAAACTATATAATTTTATTCCTTATGGTGTAGATGAAAAAACAGGAAGAATAAATTACGATGAATTAGAAAGACTAGCTATAGAAAACAAACCAAAACTAATCTTAGCAGGTGCAAGTGCATATCCAAGAGAAATAGATTTTAAAAGAATAAGAGAAATTGCAGATAAAACAGGAAGTATATTTATGGTAGATATGGCTCATATTGCAGGTCTTGTAGCAACAGGACTTCATCAAAATCCTGTTGAATATGCAGATATAGTAACAAGTACAACACATAAAACTCTTCGTGGACCAAGAGGAGGACTAATTCTATGTAAAGAAGAATATGGAAAAGCTATAGATAAAGCTGTTTTCCCAGGAACACAAGGTGGACCTTTGATGCATGTAATAGCTGCAAAAGCAGTATGTTTTGGTGAAGCATTAAAACCAGAATTTAAAGAGTATCAAAAACAAATAGTAAAAAATGCAAAAGTATTATCAGAAGAATTAATAAAATTAGGATTTAATTTAGTATCAGGAGGAACAGATAATCATTTAATATTAATAGACTTACGAAACAAAGGTATTACAGGAAAAGAATTAGAAACAAGATTAGATGATGTAGGAATAACAGTAAACAAAAATGCAGTACCATTTGATACAGAAAAACCTGCAATTACAAGTGGAATAAGAATTGGAACTCCAGCTGTAACTACAAGAGGATTTAAAGAAGAAGATATGATAAAAATAGCAAATCTTATAAATGAATCAGTAGAAAGTTATGAAGATAAAAAAGAAGAAATAAGAAGTAAGGTAGCAGAGATCTGTTCAAAATATCCATTATATGAAAATTAAATTAATATAAAATAAACAAGTAAGGAGGAAGAACAAATCAAAAGCGAGTATAACGATAAAAACATATAAAATACGGAAGGAGGCGGAAGAAAGCAAAAACGAGTAAGACAAGGCAAACAAGAAAAAATCTTTGAAACTATACATATGTATGTTGAAAAGATTTTTGCGAAGTTTAACGAAGTATTACGAAGTTTTTCATTTCTTCCAAGTAAGAATGGCAGACAAACTAATAATAGTCGAATCTCCGGCTAAAGCAAATACAATAAAAAAATTTTTAGGAGGTAATACAAAAGTTGTTGCTTCAATGGGACATATAAGAGATTTACCTAAATCAAAATTAGGTATTGATACAAAAACTTTTGAACCACAGTATATAAATATTAGGGGAAAAGGAGATTTAATTAAAAGCTTAAAAAAGGAAGCTAAAAATGCTAAAAAAGTATATATTGCAACTGACCCTGACCGTGAAGGAGAAGCTATTGCATGGCATTTAGCAAATATATTGGATGTAGAGAAAAGCAAAATGTGTAGAGTTACATTTAACGAAATTACAAAAGATGCAGTAAAAAAAGCAATTCAAAATCCAAGACAAATAGATATGGACTTAACAGATGCACAGCAAGCAAGACGTGTATTGGATAGAATAGTAGGATATAAAATAAGCCCAGTATTATGGAAAAAAGTGCAAAAAGGATTGTCAGCAGGTAGAGTACAGTCTGTTGCTGTTAAATTAATTGTAGATAGAGAAGAAGAAATTGAAAAATTTGTACCAGAAGAATATTGGAATATATATGCATCATTAAGAACCCAAAAATCTAAAAAAACATTTGAAGCAAAGTTTTTTGGCAAAGACAATAAAAAGTTAGATATACACTCTAAAGAAGAAATTGATAGCATATTAAAAGATTTAGAAAATGCAAAATTTATAGTAGATGAAGTTAAAAAAGGAGAAAAGAAAAGAACTCCTGCACCACCATTTACAACAAGTACAATGCAACAAGAAGCATCAAGAAAATTAAATTTTGCAATTAGAAAAACAATGCAAGTAGCACAGCGGTCTATATGAAGGAGTAAAAATTGAAGGAAGAGGAACTGTAGGTTTAATAACATACATGAGAACAGATTCTACTAGAATTTCAGAAGAAGCAAGAGCTGCTGCAAAAAAATATATAGAATCAGAATATGGAAAAGAGTATTATGAAAACAGATATTATAAAACAAAAGCAGATTCTCAAGATGCACATGAAGCTATTAGACCAACATATGTAGATTTAGTTCCAGATGCTATAAAAGAAAATCTAACTAATGATCAATATAAATTATATAAATTAATATATAATAGATTTATAGCAAGCCAAATGTCTGCAGCTATTTATGATACTTTAGCAGTAAAAATAAATGCAGATAAATATAATTTTAGAGCAAATGGTCAAACAATCAAATTTAAAGGTTTTATGACTTTATATGTAGAAACAGAAGATAACGAAAAAAAAGAAGAGTTTGCTAATCTACCATCGCTTTTTGAAAATCAAGAGTTAATAAAAGAAAATATAGAAGCTAAACAGAGCTTTACAGAGCCTCCTGCAAGATATACAGAAGCAAGTTTAGTAAAAGCATTAGAAGAAAAGGGAATAGGAAGACCAAGTACTTATTCACCAACAATTACAACAATACTTGCAAGAAGATATATAGAGAAGGTTCAAAAGCAATTACATCCAACAGAACTTGGAAGAATAGTAAATAAACTTTTAATAGAGAACTTTAAAGATGTAATAAATGTGGAATTTACAGCTCAAATGGAAGAAGAATTTGATAAAATTGCAGAGCGGAAAAGAAGAGTGGAAAAAGGTGATATCAGAATTCTATGGACCTTTTGAAAAAGTAGTTGAAAAAGTAGATAAAGAATTAGAACATGTAAAACTAGAATATGAAGTATCTGATGTACCATGTGAAAAATGTGGAAGAATGATGGTCATAAAATACGGAAAATATGGTAAATTTTTAGCATGCCCTGGATACCCAGAGTGCCAAAATGCAAAGCCATATATAGAAACAATTGATGTACCATGTCCAAAATGTGGAGGAAAAGTACAAATAAGAAAAACCAAAAAAAGAAGAAACTACTATATATGTGAAAATAATCCAAGCAATGGTTGTGATTATATATCATGGACAAAACCAAAAAAAGAAAAAGATTCAAGTAATAAAGATTAATAAAAAATTCTATAAATACAAAAAATACTTAAATAACCTTGAAATATTGTATTGAAAATTATATAATACGTTAATATTGATGATTTATCAATATAATATAAAAATTTGGCGTTATTTCGCCAATAAAATGAAAGGAGTTTTTAAGTATGAAAAAGAATAATGCCATCATTATACATGGTGGAGGATTGGTAGACCCATCTAAAAATATTTTAATGCGGTTAGCCGAAAATGTATCAAAAGTTTATGATACAGTTTTTATTGGAAGTTACAGTTTTGAAAGCCTGTATACACCAGAATTCATCAATGAATATAATGATGAACTGGTAGAAAAGGTAAAAGACAAAAGAGGGACGTATTTTGGTACTTGTAGAGCTATTGATCTATGCAAAGAAGCTTTATTTAAAAAAGCTATCAAATGTCTTAGTGAAAAGAATATTGTTACAATAATTGTTGCAGGAGGCGATGGTAGCTCTAGACAAGTTGCTGAAACATATCAGGATTTTGCGGCAGTTGGAATAAATATTATTTTTCCAATTCCACTAACAGTAGATGGTATTAACGGAGGACTTTCGGTCGGAGTTAAAGAAGCAGTATCAGAAAGTATACGGCAAATTGAAAATATTGCTGCGACTTCTTTACAGACCAGGGAAGCAGAGAAGTTTGGAGTTGTTATGGTAGAACTTCAAGGCAGAAATCGTGATACCATTATTGCAGAAGTAATGAAGAATTTTCATTCTTCTAGAAAAATAGCAGATTGGGGTATTGATGAACTAGAGGTAAAAGTAATACCTGCTAATTTTGAAACAAACGAGGATGAATTAGTAGATGAAATTAATGAATCGTATAAAAGAACACTAGTTTTAATTAGTGAAGGTGCGAGAATTAAAATGACCGAACTTACAAAAAGAATAGAGCGTCGAGTACGTCTATTAACAATCGGACATCAATCCCAGAGCAATAACATGACAACAGAAGTTAATTTAAGATTCTATAATAAATGGGTCGATGAATGTTGTAAAATTATTGCTCAGGATCCATATGGTTCTTTCTGTATATCTAATAAAAATAGCATCATAAAGAAAAGGGCAATTGATTATTATGCAAAATTAAACCCACGTCATGGGCAAAAAGAGGAATTGCCAATACAGTTAAAAGATATTATTCTTGGTTATATGTAAAAATTCTAAATGCACAAGATAGACGTATTTGTTTATCTTGTGTTTCTTTATTTAATAGTAAAACTGTATAAAAAATCTCAAATTTGGCAAAAATATGTACACATTACATATTGAGGTGAACAAATTTGAGTAAACAAAAATATAGATATTTAAATATAAAAGGAACAATACTAGATAATTATCAATTGCAAAACTATATGGAAAAGATTGCAAGTGGACATGAAATTAAGAATAATTCACAAAAATGGACATATCCAATTACAAGACTTAAAGATAATTTTAAATTTATACAAAAAACTTATGAGCTATTAAATAAACACTTAAAGCTTAAAATAGATATACATCCTGCAGGAGAATGGCTTTTAGATAATTTTTATATTATAGAAGAAACATATAAAACTGTAGTATCAGAAATGAGTTTAAAAAAATATAAAAGCTTTCCTGGAATTGCAAATGGTATGTATAAAGGTTATTCACGAGATTATGTTTTAGCATCAGAAATAGTTGCATATACAGACAATAAAATAAATGAAGAAATATTAGCTTTAGCAATAAGTGCTTACCAAAAAAGAAAATTACTAAGTATGGAAGAAATATGGAATCTTTGGATTTTTTTGAGTATAGCATTGATAGAAAATATAAGAAATATATGTGAAAAAATTTATCTTGCACAAATGCAAAAATATAGGGTAGAAAGCATTATAGAAAGATTAGTTGAAAGAAAAGATAAAAAGAGTCAAATATTTAGTAATATAAAAGGAAGAAACAAAAATAATAGTATTTATAAAGAAATGAGATATCCATTTATAGAATATATGTCATATAAATTAAAAAGATATGGAAAGCAAGGCGTTCCATATTTAGAGATTTTAGAAGAGCAAGTAAATAGAATGGGTATGACAATTTCAGAAGTTATACAAAAAGAACATTATGATATAGCAATTTCTAAGGTATCACTTGGGAATAGCATTATAAGTTTAAAAGAAATACTAAGAGTTAATTTTTTAAGTTTATTTGAAGAAATTAATGGAGTAGAAGATATATTAAAAAAAGATCCTGCAAAAGTATACTCAAATATGGATTATAAGACAAAAGAATATTATAGAAATCAAATAAAGCAAATTTCAGAAAAAACAAAAATATCAGAACTATACATTTCAAAAAAAGTAGTAGAACTTAGCATAAGATATGTGAATGCAAAAACTATAGAAGACAAAAAAAAATCACATATTGGCTACTATTTAATATCAGATGGAAAAAGTGAATTATTAAATACTTTAGGAATAAAAAGCAAAAAGAAAATTTCAAATATGAATAAAGCTAAAATATATATTTTTTTAATATATTTTATAACTACAATTTTAGTAGGATTAATGTGTGGATATATTTATTATGCGAAAAGAAATATTCTAGTTTCTATAATTATTGCTTTAACGCTATATATACCTATATCTGAAATTGTCCAGCAGTTTATAAATTATATTTTAAACAAAAAAGTAAAACCTACACTTATTCCTAAAATGGATTTTAATGGAGGAATTCCAAAGGAGTATTCAACATTTGTTGTAATACCTACTATTGTAAATTCAAAAGAAAAAGTAAAAGAATTAATGAAAAAACTAGAAGTATATTATTTAGCAAATAAAAGCAAAAATATATATTTTGCACTTTTAGGTGATTGTACTTCTAGTAAAAATGAAAACGAGGATTTTGATGATGAAGTAATAAAAGCAGGATTAGAAGAAGCAGAAAGACTGAATAAAAAATATCCTAAAGAATTAGATGAAGTTTATACAAAATTTAATTTTATTTATAGAAAAAGAACTTGGAATCCTAGTGAAAAATGCTATTTAGGATGGGAAAGAAAAAGGGGATTACTATGCCAATTTAATGAATTTTTAGTAGATGGAACAAATACATTTAGGATAAACACAATTGCAAATCCTGTAGAAACAAGTAAATACAGCAATGCAGACTTCGAAAATACAAAAAATAATACATTAAAGACTTCTAAGGATGAAATTAAATACATTATAACACTAGACTCAGATACAAATTTAAGTTTGGGTACAGGACTAGAATTAATAGGAGCTATGGCACATATTTTAAATAGACCAATATTAGATAAAGATAAGAATATTATAATAAATGGATATGGATTAATGCAGCCGAGAATAGGTACGGATTTAGAATCTAGCAGAAAAAGTTTATTTACAAAAATATATGCTGGTATGCGGTGGAACAGATTCATATACAAATGCAATTTCAGATATATATCAAGATAATTTTGATGAAGGTATATTTACTGGTAAGGGAATATATGATTTGAAAATGTTTCACAAAATATTACATGATGAAATTCCAGAAAATACAGTTCTTAGCCATGATTTATTAGAAGGAAACTATTTAAGATGCGCACTTGTTACAGATATACTTCTTTTAGATGATGTACCTAGCAAATATAACAGCTACATCCTAAGATTAAGCAGATGGATTAGGGGAGACTGGCAAATATTAAATTGGCTAAAAAATAAAATACAAATAAAAAATGGAAACAAAAAATCAAATCCATTAAATATACTCTCTAAATTTAAAATATTAGATAATTTAAGAAGAAGTCTTATTTCTATCACAGTTTTTTTAGGACTTATACTATCAGTTGTTTTAAAAATATATGCAGATGTAAGTGTATGGGGAATAGTTACTATATGTTTAGTTTCGTATGCTTTTTCATCTATACTTGATATTTTGAATTACATTATATTCAAAGAAGGAAAGGACTCAAGATTTATTTATGCACATAAAAGCATATCTAAAAATATAAGTTCTATAAAAGCAAGTATTTTAAGAGGAATATTAGAGATATCTTTTTTGCCACATAAAGCATATATACACGCAAAATCTATTATAAAAACAATATACAGAATGAAAATAAGCAAAATGAACTTACTTGAATGGCTTACTGCAGAAGAAGCAGAGAAACAAGCAAAAACTGATTTAGTTTCATATTATAAGTTCATGTTTGTAAATCTAGTATTTGGTATTTTGTTTTTAGCCTTTGGATTATATGCAATGCAGATACTTGCTGTAATTGGTGGAATAATTTGGGGATTAGCACCAATTTTGGCTTGGTATATAAGTAAAGATATAAAACAAGTAAAAGCAATTAATAAAGTATCTAAAAAAGATAAAGAATATATATTAGATATAGGCAAAAAAACATGGGCATATTTTAAAGAATACATTAATGAAGAAAACAACTATTTACCACCAGATAATTATCAAGAAGGAAGAAAAAATAAAATAGCACAGCGAACATCATCAACCAACATTGGACTTGGTATGCTTGCTATTATTTCGGCTTATGACTTAAAGTATATAAAGCAAGAAGAAGCAATAGATTTATTAAATAAAATGTTAGAAACAATAACTAAACTTCAAAAATGGAATGGACATTTATATAATTGGTACAACACACGTACATTGGAACCATTGGTGCCAAGATATATATCAACAGTTGATAATGGAAATTTTATTGGATATTTATACACCACAAAGCAATTTTTATTAGGAATTATAAATTCAAACAAAAACGACAAAATACAGCAGATGATTAATAATATAGATAATATAATTAATAACACTAATTTTTCTATTTTATATGATTCCAAAAAAAGACTATTTTCTATTGGGTATGATGTAGAAAAAAATATGCTTACTAATTCATATTATGACCTTCTTGCATCAGAGGCAAGGCAAGCAAGTTTAGTGGCAATTGCAAAAAAAGATGTTCCAGTAAAACACTGGAATAATTTAAGTAGAACATTAACAAGTCTTAATAAATATAAAGGTCTAATATCTTGGTCAGGAACAGCTTTTGAATACCTAATGCCAAACATTAATATTAGGCAATATGAATCCAGCCTTTTAGATGAATCATGCAGATTTTTAATAATGAGTCAAATGGAGTATGCTAAAAAACTAGGCATACCTTGGGGAATATCAGAATCAGCATTTAATTTAAAAGATTTTAATAATAATTATCAATATAAATCATTTGGAGTGCCATGGCTTGGACTAAAAAGAGGTTTAGAAGATGACATGGTAGTTACGCCATACTCTGTTTTTTTAAGTTTAAATTATGTTCCAAATCAAGCAATAGAAAATTTAAAAGAACTAGAAAAAGAAAATATGTGTGGTAAATATGGATTTTACGAGTCAATTGACTATACAATATCTAGATTAAAATATGGAAAAAAATATGAACCTGTAAAAACATATATGGCACATCACCAAGCTTTAAGTCTATTATCAATTAATAATTTTATAAATAACAATATATTAGTAGAAAGATTTATGAATAACCCAGAAATTGAAGCAATAGACATTTTGCTTCAAGAAAGAATACCAGAGAAGGCAATTATTACAAAAGAGAAAAAAGAAAAAATAGAAAAAGTGAAACCAAAAGATTATCAGAATTATATGGAACTAACATATACAAAGATAGATGATAACCTAAATAGGACTAATACCATATCAAATGGAAATTATACAGTGTGCACAAAAGAAAATGGTGAAGGATTTAGTAAATATAATGGAATATTAATAAATAGATTTAAAGAAACAGCAGATGATAAGCAAGGTATACTATTCTATATTAAAGATGTAGCAAATAAAAGAATATGGGTAAATACGCCAATAGATAAAGAAAATAGGGGAGATAAATATACTATATCGTTTGCTCCTGAAAAAAATAAATTTGTAAGAATAGATGCTGATATAGAAAGTACAACTAAAATTATAGTCTCTCCAGATGATCCAGTAGAAATAAGAAGATTAGAACTTAAGAATAATGGTATGCAAGAAAGAACATTAGAAATTACAAACTACTTTGAACCAGTTCTATCAAAACCTATGCAAGATTATGCACATATGGCATTTAATAATTTATTTTTAACATTCGAAAAATTAGAAAATGAAAATATATTAGTAAAAAGGAAAAAAAGGGGAACAGATGAAAAAGATATATATTTGGGAGTATCTTTTTTTACAGAACATGAAACAATTGGTGAGCTTGAGATAGAAATAGATAAAGAGAAATTTTTAGGAAAAAAACAAAATTTAATTCCAGAGATGGTAAGAGATTCAAAACCTTATTCTCAAAATATGGGACTTGTTACAGACCCAGGACTTGCAACCAAAAGAACAATAAAAATAATGCCAGGCGAAAAAATTATTTTAGATTTAATTATTTGTGTTTCACAGCAGAAGGATATTGTTTTAGAATTATTAGAAAAATATAAAAATACAAATGTAATCACAAAAACTTATGAACTTGCAAGAGTAAAAGTAGAAGCAGAAAGTATATATCTTGGACTTAAAGGTACTGATATAGAAAAATATCAAAAGCTATTATCATATACTATATTTAATAACCCATTAAAAAAATTAAAATTAAATGCTTTGCCAAAGAGAATTTATTCGCAAAGTAGTTTATGGAAATATGGTATATCTGGTGATTTACCAATAATTCTATTAAAAATTGAAGATTTAAATGATATGTATGTAGTACGAGATATGTTAAAAGCACATGAATATTTTAGAAATAAAAATATTCAAGTTGATTTATTAATTTTAAATAATGAACCAAATTCTTATGATCAGTATGTAAATTACGAAATAGAAAATGCAATACTTAATAAGCAAATGGAATATTTAAAAAATGTTCCAGGTGGTATATATATAATTAATACAAATCAAATTGATAAAGAAGATATAGAACTTTTTGAGTTTAGAGCAAATGTAGTTATAGACGCTAAAGATGGAGATATAAAAACTGTTATAAATGATTTAGAAGAGGAATATTTAAAAGAAGTTAAAAATATAGGATTAGATGCAAAACAAGAATATGTTATTAAAGAAGAGATAAATAATAATCAAAATATAGATATGAATAATTTGAAATATTACAATGAATATGGTGGCTTTTCCGAAGACCGGTTTAGAATATACAATTAAATTAGATAAAGAAAATAAACTTCCGACTGTTTGGAGTATGATACTTGCAAACGAAACTTTTGGTACAGTTATTACACAAAATTTAGGGGGATTTACATGGCATAAAAACAGCAGATTAAATAGATTATCTGCATGGAATAATAATGCCGTAATTGATTTACCATCAGAGATTATATATTTAAAAGATTATAAATCGGGAAAGATATGGACTTTAAGTGATAATATTAATAGCGAAGCAAAAGAAAGCTATATAACTTATGGGCTAGGTTTTGTAAAATTTAAATCTACTCAAAATAATATATTACAGGAATTAGATATCTTTGTTCCTAGAAAAGATAATATAAAGATAAATATATTAAAACTGAAAAATCTTGAACCTAATAGAAGAAATTTAAAGCTTGTATATTATATAAAACCTGTACTTGGAGAAGACGAAATAAAAACAAATGGATATATTGTGGTTAGCAAAAACAATAATTTAGTATATGCAAAGAACTTGTATAAAGATAACTTTAAAGACACATTTACATTTGTATCAAGCAGTGAAAATATAAAATCATATACAGGCAGCAAAGACTTTTTTATAGGCAAAGGAAATTTAGTAAATCCAGAAGCATTAAATAAAGTAACTTTAGACAATTATTCAGGACTTGGGGAAAATTCATGTATTGCAATAGAGATAGAAATAGAATTAGAAAGTTTTGAAGAAAAAGAAATAGTATTACAATTTGGAGAAGAAGAATCTCTGCTTTCTGCAAAAGATTTATCATATAAATACTCAAAAGTATCAAATTGTATACAAGAATTAAATGATGTAAAATCTTTTTGGTATGAATTATTAAATAGGGTAGAAGTAGATACTCCATTGGAATCATTAAATATAATGATAAACAGCTGGGCAAAGTATCAAACGATAGTATCAAGATTATGGGCAAGAAGCGGTTATTATCAATCAGGAGGAGCAATAGGATTTAGAGATCAACTTCAAGATTGTATAGGATTAAAATATGTTGATATAGACTTTATGAAGAAACAAATTCTAGTTGCATGCAGACATCAATTTATAGAAGGTGATGTTGAGCATTGGTGGCATGAAGAAACAAAGAGAGGAATAAGAACAAGATTTTCTGATGATTTATTATGGCTTTGCTATGTTGTATTTGAATATATAAATTACACAAATGATTATAGTATTTTAGATATAGAAGAAAGTTATGTAATGGGAGAAGAATTACCTGATGGAATTGATGAAAGATATGATGAGTATTTAGAATCGCAAATAAAAGAAGATGTATATACACATTGTGTGCGTGCAATAGATAGAAGTTTAAACTTTGGAGAAAATGGATTACCTAAAATAGGTTCAGGAGATTGGAATGATGGATTAAACACAGTAGGAAACAAGAAAAAAGGTGAAAGTATATGGCTTGGATTTTTCATTTACGATATATTAGGTAAATTTATACCAATATGCGAAATGCGAAATGACTTATCTAGAGCAAATGAATATAAAGAAAAAAGAGAGAGCCTAAAAAAAGCATTAAATACAGCAGGATGGGATGGAAGATGGTTTAAAAGAGCGTACATGGATAATCGGACAACCACTACGGAAGTATAGAAAACGAAGAATGTAGAATAGATAGTATATCTCAAAGTTGGGGAGTAATATCAAATGCTGCTGACAATGACAAAAAATATATATCAATGGAAAGTTTAGAAAATCATTTAATAGATACTGAAAATGGAATTATTAAATTGCTTGATCCACCATTTAATAAAACAAAATTGGAACCAGGTTATATAAAAGCATATTTGCCAGGTGTAAGAGAAAATGGTGGACAATACACACATGCTGCAATGTGGGCAATTATTGCATTTGCAAAGCTTGGATTTGGAGATAAGGCAGTTGAATATTATAGAATGGTAAATCCAATTGAACACAGTAGAACAAGGGAAGCGTCAAAAAAGTATAAAGTAGAACCATATGTAATTGCAGCAGATATATATGGAGCAAATAATTTAGTAGGTAGAGGTGGATGGACTTGGTATACAGGATCTAGTAGTTGGTTTTGCAAAGCAGGTCTAGAAGATATATTAGGACTAAAAGTAGAATCAGGAATGCTTAAGATAGAGCCATGTATTTCGAGAAAATGGGAAAATTATAGTATAAGATATAGATATAAAACAAGTGTATACAATATCAATGTAAAAAATCCAGAAGGGAAATGTACAGGTGAAAATCAAAAATTCTTTTTAAATGGAAAATTAATAGAAGATAAAAAAATTAAATTAGAAGATAATAATAGTATAAATGAGATAGAAGTTATATTATGAAACTTTTTGCCCGGGGCAATTTCTCCCATTTTTAATAAATTTGACAATTACAAATACACATGTTAAAATAGTTTCAAGTTAATTTAGTTATGTTTTAAAAAGAACTTTAGTAGAATTTTATAGTAACTTCAAAGAGAGATAGTGGTTGGTGGAAACTATCAGTATATAAAATTTGAATTACAATTCTTATAGTAACTAACGTGTAGCTACGAATAGGCTGTAAATAAGGCAATATACAATATTGTAAATAAAGGTGGTACCACGAAAATAACCAATTCGTCCTTTAAATAGGGTGAATTGGTTTTTAGATTTTAAGGGGGAGATAAAATGAATTTATATGAAGATTTAAAATGGAGAGGATTAATACAAGATATAAGTGATGAAGAATTAATAAACAAATTAAATAACGATAAATTAACATTTTATATAGGAACAGATCCAACAGCAGATAGCATGCACATAGGGCATTATTCATCTTTTTTAATTTCAAAAAGACTTGCAAAATATGGACATAAACCTATTTTATTAGTAGGTGGAGCAACAGGTTTAATTGGAGACCCTAAACCAACAGCTGAAAGACCAATGATTACAAAAGAAGAAGTTGAGCATAATATTGAAGGATTAACTAAACAAGCTAAAGAAATATTTGGATTTGAAGTAGTTAATAATTATGATTGGATAAAAGATATAAATGTTATAGATTTTTTAAGAGACTATGGAAAATATTTTAATGTGGGATATATGCTAGCAAAGGATAAAGTAAAATCAAGAATGGAAACAGGTATTACTTATGCAGAATTTTCATATATGATTTTGCAAGCACTAGATTTCTTACATTTATATGAAACAAAAGGATGTGTGCTTCAAGTTGCAGGTTCAGACCAATGGGGAAATATAACATCAGGAATAGAATTAATTAGAAAAAAACTGGATAAAACTGCATATGGTATGGTTATGCCTTTGGTTACAGATTCTAATGGAGTTAAATTTGGAAAAACAGAAGGAAATGCATTATGGCTTGATAAAAATAAAACATCAAGTTACGAATTATATCAATACTTAATCAATTTGGAAGATTCAATGATTATAAGCTACCTAAAAAAATTAACATTTTTAAGTAAAGAAGAAATTGAAGAAATAGAAAAAGTGCACAACGAACGACCAGAATTAAGAGAAGCACATAAAATACTTGCAAGAGAAATTATAACAGACCTACATGGAAAAGAAGAATATGAAAAAGCAATTAGAATTAGTGAGGCTTTATTTAAAGGGAATTTTAGCGAGTTATCAAATGAAGAATTAGAAGAAGCATTTAAAGGAAATGAAGTAAAAAGTATAGAATTAAATAAAAATATAGTAGATGTGTTAGTAGATATGAATGTTGCACAAAGTAAAAGACAAGCAAGAGAATTTATTTCTAATAATAGCATAGAAATAAAAGGTGAAAAGGTTAATGATTTAGATAGAATAATTGATAATACTTACCTAATAAACAATACATATTTAATCATAAAAAGAGGAAAGAAGAACTATTATGTAGGAAAATAGTTAATGATTAAGACTTTACTTTTTTCAAATTTATGATATAATTAGTTAAGTGAATTTTGGAAAAACCAAAAAACAACACATATATGTGTTGTTTTTTCATTGGTTGCAGGAGGTAAAAATGGAAAAAGAAGAAAACATCTTAGGGAAAGAAAAAATAGGAAAATTAATAAGAAAATTCTCTATACCATCTATAATATCACTATTAGTAAATTCACTATATAACATAGTAGACCAGATATTTATTGGATGGGGAGTAGGATATTTAGGAAATGGTGCAACAAATGTAGTATTTCCACTAACAGTAATAAGTTTAGCATTTGCATTAATGTTTGGAGATGGTGGAGCAGCTTATTTAAGCTTAAAATTAGGAGAAAAGAAAAAGAAAGATGCAGAAAAAGGTGTTGCAAACAGTATTTTATTAACAGTATTATCATCTTTAATTATTTGCACAATATGTTTAATATTTTTACCGAAATTATTAAACATATTTGGATGCACAGATGCTCTAAGACAATATGCGCTAAGTTATGGTTATATAATAGCAATAGGATTACCATTTGTAATGATAGGAACAACATTAAATTCTATTATTAGAGCAGATGGAAGTCCAAGATACGCAATGACATCAATGGTTACAGGTGCAGTTTTAAATATGATATTAGATCCAATATTTATATTTGTATTTAAAGCTGGGGTACAAGGTGCAGCTATTGCAACAGTTATAAGTCAAATAGTAACTTTTGTAATAAATGTAATTTATATTAAAAAATTCAAATCAATAAAACTTAGTAGAAATAGTTTTAAACCAGAAATAAGTATATTAAAAAAGGTATCTATGTTAGGAATTAGTAGTTTTATTACACAAATGAGTTTTGTTTTAGTAATAGCATTTGAAAACAATTTCTTAGCTAAATATGGAGCTGAATCTGAATTCGGTTCAGAAATACCAATTACTGTTCTAGGTATTGTAATGAAAATAAGTCAAATTTTAAATAGTATAATAGTTGGTATTGCAGTTGGTGCACAACCTATACTTGGATATAATTATGGAGCAAAGAAATTTGATAGAGTTAAACAAACATTAAAATTAGTATTATGCCTAAGTGTATCAATAAGTACATTTGCATTTATTTTATTCCAAACAATACCAGACAAATTAATTTCAATATTTGGTAGTGGTGATGAAAAATATATGGAATTTGCATGCATGTCATTTAGAATATATTTAATGCTATGTATTTGTAATGGAATACAAATACCAGCAGGTATATTCTTCCAAGCAATAGGAAAGAGTATAAAAAGTGCAGGAATTTCATTATCAAGACAAGTGTTATTCTTAATACCTGCTATTGTTATATTAGGTAGTTTATTTGGATTAATAGGAATATTATACTCTGGACCAGTAGCAGATGGTTTAGCATTTGTTGTATCAACTATGTTATTATTACTAGAAGTAAAAAAACTTACACAACAAAAGGTAAATAAAGATATAAAGGAAAAAGAAATCGAAATAAATAATCAAATAAAAGAACGTATAGTAATAACTTTAGCAAGAGAATATGGATCAGGTGGAAGATATATTGGAAAATTGATTGCAGAAAAATTAGGAATCAAGCTATATGATAAAAACTTCATTACAAAACTATCAGAAGAAACTGGACTTTCTGAAGATTATATTGAAGAAAATGAGCAATCAAGGAAAAATCTTGCAAATCTAAATAATGGATATTATTACGGACTAAGTAATGCAGATGAATTATTTATAAAAGAGTCTGAACTAATAAAAGAAATTGCAAATAAAGAGTCTTGTGTTATAGTTGGAAGATGTGCAAACTTTATATTACAAGAAAATAAAGATGTATTAAAAGTATTTATATATAGTGATATGGATAGTAAAATAAAAAGAGCAAATAAATATTACGGATTAGATGAAAAGAAAGCAGAAAAAGAAATAAAAAGAATAGATAAGCTGAGAGCAAATCATTGCAAACACTATGTGGGAAAAGAATGGAAAAATGTTGAAAATTATGATATATGTATAAATAGTGATTTGTATGGTGTAGAAGAAACAGCAGAACTAATTTGCAATATGATTAAAAGAAAATATCTTGAAACAACTACGATTAGTAAATAAGAATTAAAAAATTGGTGCAAAGGGGCTTGCCCTTTGCACCAATTTTTTTAAAAGAAAAGACATAAAAATTAAAATAGTAGAGAAAATGAACTATATAAAAAAGAATGCCAGACCAAACAAATTGCAAACGCTGTAGGGGTCGCGCCCTTGGGCGACCCACACATCGAAGGAAATGACCTAAAAGAATATCAAAACAAATTTACTGCAAACGCTGTAGGGGTCGGCGCCCCGACGACCCGTGAGAAAAAGAACATATAGAGATGTTAATATTAAAGTAACAAAAATAATAAAAAAGCTATTGACAAAAGGATGGAAGTAAAATACAATATACATAACAAAAAAAGAACAAAAGAAGGAGATAGAAACGTATGAAAGATAAAAAATTAATTGCAAACATTGTAGGGGTCGCACCCTTGGGCGACCCGCACTTCGAAGAAAACACCCCAGTATCTTTAAAGGCATGCTCAAATCCAAATTCCAAACCCCAAACACTAACATCCAATGTAGCAATCACACTAATAGCCTTGGTAATCACAATAATAGTAATGCTAATACTAGTAGGAGTATCAGTAAGCATAGCAATAAACGGAGGACTATTCAGCACAGCAAAAAAAGCAGTAACAAAAACAGAAGAAGCAAAAGATAGTGAATTAAGATTTATGGCAATGGCAAA
>CANQWF010000023.1 GCA_947627485.1 uncultured Clostridia bacterium | reverse complement strand
TTAAAATTCATAATTAAAATTTGGTAATTGATAGAGCAAGTAGCAAAAGGGCGAAAAAGCATATATAAAGTGCCAGTAATTCTTCGCCCTTTTGAAAGCAAGTTGTTTAGTTTTCGTAGTAGTAACGTCAAAGCTACATTTCTTAGTAGGAGGAATTGACAATTATGTAAATTTATAATAAAATATAAGTAAAGGCAATATGCCTAAAATATAATTTTACAAAAATAATTTTTGGAGGTTAAAAGAAATGAGAATTGAAATTGATTTAAAGGATTTAGCACCAGACACACGGAGAGATATTGCTAAGTACACAACAACAATTGAAGCATTATCGGAGTTAGCAAAAGATGATGAGACGTTTGTAAGAGAAACAGTAGGAAGAAATCCTAACACATCTAAAGAAACATTATCACATCTTGCAGAAGATGAAGATTACCGTGTAAGAACAGCCGTAGGAGGAAATCCAAGCACACCGAAAGAAACATTATCGCTATTATTAAAAATACCTTATGTGTGGAATGTACAAGCAGTAGCAAGACATGATCCATGTACACCGGAAGAAATATCCGACTATATAAAAGCATGTTATTCATGGAAGGTAAAAGCAGCAGTAGGAGGTAACCCAAGCACACCAAAAGAAATATTATCACATCTAGCAGAAGATAAAGATTTCAATGTAAAAGCAGCAGTAGGAGGTAACCCAAGCACACCAAAAGAAATATTATCACAGCTAGCAAAAGATGAAGATTTCAATGTAAAAGCAGCAGTAGGATGCAATCCAAACACACCCAAAGAAACATTATCTGAGTTAGCATTAAATGATAATTTGTTAGTAATAGTAGCAGTAGGAGGAAATCCGAGCACATCTAAAGATACGTTATCATGGTTAGCAGCAGAAAATAACGAAGTTGTAAAAGCAGCAGTAGGAGGAAATCCAAGCACATCTGAAAAAACATTATCGTGGTTAGCAGAAGAATATGACGAGAATGTAGAATTAGCAGTGGCAGGAAATCCAAATACACCAAAAGAAGCATTAAGGTTGTTATCATCAGGAAGTCATAGTGATAAAGTTTCAAACACGGCAAGAAGTACATTAAGTAGTCTTTAAGTAGTCTTTCTAAAAATCAATAATTCTCAAAAGAGATAGATATTTTTCTATCTCTTTTTCTATGCAACAAAAATGCTATAATTGCTATCACCTTTGAGATATGCTCATTTTATTTATAAACTTTGAATAGATGACAATATAGGAATAAAAATATTGTACAAGCATATATATTATTATAGATTGTACAAAGGAGAGATATATATGTGGCACACTATGCAATTAGGCGAAATCCTAAGAAAATTAAAAACTGATTTAAATACAGGACTAAGAGAAGAACAAATAGAAAACATAAGAAAGATTTATGGAAAAAACAAACTAGTAGAAGGGAAAAAAGAAAGTTTACTTGTAAAATTTATTAAGCAATTTAATGATTTCATGATAATTATTTTAATATCCGCTGCAATATTATCAGCTATAATGGCTTATGTAGAAGGGACAAGTGATTATTTAGATTCAATAATAATTTTAGTTATAGTGGTTTTAAATGCTATTATGGGGGTAGCACAAGAAGCTAAAGCAGAAAAATCATTAGAAGCATTAAAAAAGATGTCAGCACCAACTGCAAAGGTAAAAAGAGGTGGAATTATAAAGCAAATACCTAGTATAGAAGTAGTTCCGGGTGATTATATAATTATTGAAACAGGTTCATATATTCCTGCAGACACAAGACTTGTAAAATCGTATAATTTAAAAGTAGAAGAATCAGCCTTAACTGGTGAAACAGTTCCAGTTTTGAAAGATGAAAAAGCTGTTTTAAAAGAAAATATACCTATAGGCGATATAGTAAATATGGTATGGGGTGCAACAATAGTTGTATCTGGACATGCTGAAGGAATTGTAACAGATATAGGAATGAATACAAAAGTAGGAAAAATAGCAAGTCTAATAATATCAGATGAAGCTCCAGAAACACCACTTCAAAAAAAGCTTGGAGAAGTGCGGTAAAAAATTGGGATTAGCAGCTCTTTTAATATGTTTCTTAATTTTTATAATAGGTATATTTAAAAAAATACCTGCAACCGAAATGTTTATGACATCTGTAGGACTTGCAGTTGCAGCAATACCAGAAGGATTGCCTGCAATTGTTACAATACTGTTATCAATTGGTGTAACAAAAATGGCAAAAAGAAATAGTATTATTAGAAAACTTCCAGCAGTAGAAACATTAGGAAGTGCATCAGTTATATGTTCAGATAAAACAGGAACATTAACGCAAAACAAAATGCAGGTAGTAAAAATAGAAGGTGCATATAATAATATAAATGATGAAGATAAAAATTATCTCTTAAAGATTGCTTCAATGTGCACAGATTGTAATATTACATATAAGGATAAAAAGGTATATGCAGAAGGCGAGCCAACAGAAGTTGCAATAGTAAATGCTGCAATTGCTGATGGAATTAATAAAGATGAAGTATATAGAGAAGAAAAAAGAATAAATGATATACCATTTGATTCAGAAAGAAAACTCATGACAACAATACATACAGTTGGAAATAGATATAGAGTTATAACAAAAGGAGCGCCAGACATTTTAATAAATAGATGCAAGCAAGTATATATTAATGGAAGAAAAGAGGATTTAACACATAGTAAAAAATTAGAGATATTAAATAAAAACGAAAAGATGGCAAAAGATGCATTAAGAGTAATTGCAGTAGCGTATTGCGATTTAGAAAACTTGCCAAATAAAATAAATAGTAGTTTAGAAAATAATTTAATATTTGTAGGCTTAATCGGGATGATTGATCCTCCAAGAGAAGGAGTAAAAGAAGCGGTAAGAACATGCAGAAAAGCAGGAATAAAAACAGTAATGATTACTGGTGACCATATAATAACAGCAAAAGCAATTGCTAAAGATTTGGGAATTTTGAAATTAGGTGATATTGCAATTACAGGAGAAGAATTAGATAAAATTCCGCAAAAAGAGTTAGAAAAAAATATAATGAATTATTCAGTATTTGCAAGAGTATCTCCAGAACATAAAGTAAGAATAGTAAAAGCATTTCAAAACAAACGGAAATATTGTAGCAATGACAGGTGATGGAGTAAATGATGCACCGGCACTAAAAAATGCAGATATTGGAGTATCAATGGGAAAACGGGGGTACAGATGTGGCAAAAAATGCATCTGATATGATTTTGGCAGATGACAATTTTGTTACTATAATTGATGCTGTAAAAACAGGAAGACACATTTATGATAATATAAAAAAAGCAATACATTTTTTGATATCTACAAATATAGGAGAGATAGTAGCAATATTTTTAGGATTATTGTTAGGATTAGACACACCACTTTTAGCAATTCAATTATTATGGATTAATTTAATTACAGATTCCTTCCCAGCAATAGCCTTGGGGCTAGAAGCGGCAGATAAAAATATAATGAACAAAAAACCAAATGATGCAAAAAAAGGACTTTTTGCAGATGGATTGTGGGGTAAAATATTTGTAGAAGGTACTATGATAGGTGTTCTTACATTATTTGCATTTAGTTTAGGTACAAATCTTTATGGATTAGAAGTAGGAAGAACAATGGCATTTATATCTCTAGGGATGTTAGAATTAGTACATAGCTTTAATATTAGAACAGATGAATCCATATTTAAAGTTGGAATATTTAAAAATATTTATTTGACAGGTGCAGTTATATTAGGAATAATTTTACAATTAATAGTTGTTTTAGTCCCTCAAATAGCAAATATATTTAATGTTGTTTTACTAAATAAACAACAATGGATATATACAATTATAATATCAATATTGCCGATATTTATTATGGAAGGGCAAAAGATGTTAAACAGAATAAAATGGAATGAAGATAGTACATCTACAATTAAGAAAAAAATACAAGTAATTAAAAGATAAATATAAGAAAATAATGTATATATTACAGAGCGTTAAGTTTAAACTTAACGCTCTTATCAAATTTTTTAAATATTTATTTAAATTATCTTGTCAAAAATGGAAACATAATGTATAATGTATTCGTATTATTTGACTTTTGTTACAATAATATTATATATATATTACAATTATATTATTTCTATTGACATATTTAAAAAATAGAATAAAATATATGTATCAAAAGAGGGATATAAGCTTATGAGAGTAATAAGCGGAACAGCAAGGGGCAAAAAACTAATTTCATTAGAGGGTTTAGAAACAAGACCCACATTAGATAGAGTAAAAGAAGCGGTATTTAATATTTTACAATTTGATATAAAAAATGCAAATATACTAGACTTGTTTTCTGGTAGTGGTGCTCTTGCAATAGAAGCTCTAAGCAGAGGCGCTAGTAGTGCTGTACTTTGTGATAGTTCAAATAAAGCAATAAAAATTATAAATAAAAATTTAGAACTTACTAAGGTAAAAGATAAAGCTAGAGTTATAAACAAAGATTATATAGAAACATTAAAAATATTAAAAGATGAGACTAAAAAATTTGATATAATATTTTTAGATCCACCATATAAAAGTGATTACGTTGTAATATCAATTCAAAAAATATTACAAGGGAATTTACTAAATAAAAATGGAATTATAGTCGTTGAAACTAATGATGAAAATAAAATTGAAGATATTAAAAATATAAAAAGCATAGAATTTTATGATACTAGAAGATATGGAATTGTACATATCATATTTATTCGAAAGGGGTAAAAAAATGGAAATTTTTACATTACTAGAAACATTAGAGGATTTAATGGAAAGAAGCAAAAGTGTACCATTTACTGAAAAGGGAATTGTTGACAAGGAGGAAGTTCTTGAAATAATAAAAGAAATAAGATTGAAACTTCCAGATGAATTAAAACAAGCTAAATGGATTAAAGAAGAAAGAGGACGTATTTTAGAAGAAGCACAAAGAGAAGCTGATGGTATTGTAAAAGAGGCAGAAAATAGAATAATTGCTATGATTGATGAACATGAGATAACTAAAAAGGCTTATGAACAAAAAGCAGAAATCATAGAAACAGCAAATGAAATGTCAAGGGAAATTAATAAAGGAACAAAGGAATATGCAGATAGTATATTAGCAAATTTAGAATCAGCAATAAATAATGTAAGTGTATCATTAAATGAAGCAATAAAAACAATAGAAAACAATAGAAAAGAACTTAAATAAAAATAAAGGAAGTCAGAAATTAAAATGGAAGTCAGAAATTTTATGATTTCCTAAGATTGCTGACTTTTTTAATTAGGGGTAAGGAATTAGATAAAATGTAGTTTGTGGAAATGTTTGGAGAATTCAGGACAGTCCCAAAAATCCCCAAATTTGGTGATTTTTAGGGACAGTCCCTAGAATTCCCCTAACATAAACAACAATTTAATAAAATAAGGAGAAACAAATGCCAAGAGGAAAGAGAAGTAAAAAGAAAAATAAAAGCAAATTAGATTTACAAGTAGCTATTTTAATAATATCTAGTATTTTATTAGGAGTACTTATATATACTAAATCAGGTTATATAGGAGAAATTCTAAGCCCAATTTTGAGCGGAATCATGGGCTGGATAAAATATATAATACCAATTGGAACATTTGCAATTGCAATATTTTTAGCGTGCGATGAAGATAAAGAGAATTTTATTACAAAGATAATGCAATATGCAGTTTTTTTGTTGTGCATAACTACAATAATGACAGTTATACAAGTTTCAGATGGAAAATTAGATATAACTAAGGGATTTGAAGATGCAATTGTTGAAGCATATGATAAAGGAACTAATAATATAGGTGGAGGCGCAGTAGGTGCAATTTGTGGAATTACACTTATAAATTTATTAGGAAAAGTAGGTACAATTATATTTGCAATAGGAGTTGCAATTATTGATTCAATATTCTTATTTGATATTAAACCAGCAGAGATACTAAAAAATTATATTGAGTCAAGAAATCAAAAGAAACAAGAGATTAAAAATCAAAGAAATGAAAGATTAAAACAAAAGCAATTAATGATTGAAGATATAGAGATAGATAATGAACCAAAAGAAGATAAAAAGAAAAAGAAAAAAAATAAAATATTAGAAGACAACTTAATAACAGAGGATCAAATAAATATAAAAATAGCAGGTAGCGAGAATAAATTACCAGAACATCAAGAAGGATTATTTAAAAAAGAAGAAGAAACAAAAGAAGATAAATCAAAAGAAGTTTTAGTTTTAGAACATACATTAACTGTAGAAGATGAAAATTATGAATTTCCACCAATAGATTTTCTAAAACAAGGAAAAGCAACTACAAAACTTGGTAAAAAGGCAGTTACAGATACTGCAAATAAATTGCAAAAAACATTATATAGTTTTGGAGTATCTGCAAAAGTAGAAAATGTTTCGGTGGGCCCTTCTATTACAAGATATGAATTAAAACCTGCAGAAGGAGTAAGAGTAAATAAAATTGCAAATTTAGCGGATGATATTGCACTTAGCCTAGCTGCTGAAACAATAAGAATAGAAGCACCTATTCCAGGTAAACAAGCTGTAGGAATAGAAATACCAAATAAAGAAAAAGAAGTAGTTGCACTAAGAGATATAATTGATAGTAATGAATTTAAAGTAGCAAAATCTAAATTATCATTTGCACTTGGAAAAGATGCAGCAGGAGAAGCAGTTGTGACCGATATTGCAAAAATGCCACATGTTTTGATAGCAGGAAGTACAGGTTCGCGGAAAGAGTGTTTGTATAAATACATTAATTACAAGTATAATATATAAATCAAAACCAAGTGAAGTAAAACTTGTAATGGTTGACCCAAAAGTAGTTGAACTTTCGGTATATAACGGAATTCCACACTTATTAATACCAGTAGTTACAGACCCTAAAAAAGCAGCAGGAGCACTTGCATGGGCTGTTCAAGAGATGGTTAATAGATATCACTTATTTGCAGAGAAAAATGTAAGAGATATAGCCGGATATAATGAAGCATTAGAAAAAGAAGGTGCAGAAGGAAAACTTCCACAAATAGTAATAATTATAGATGAGCTTGCAGATTTAATGATGGTTGCCAAAAATGATGTTGAAGATGCGATATGTAGACTTGCTCAGATGGCAAGGGCTGCAGGAATGCATTTAGTTATAGCAACTCAAAGACCATCTGTAGATGTAATAACAGGTATAATAAAAGCAAATATAGCAAGTAGAATTTCTTTTGCAGTAACATCACAAGTAGACTCAAGAACAATACTAGATTCAGCTGGTGCAGAAAAACTTTTAGGTAAAGGAGATATGTTGTTCTTCCCAACAGGTGTATTAAAACCAATAAGAATACAAGGGGCATTTGTATCTGACAGTGAAGTAGAAAAAATTGTAAGTTTCTTAAAAGAAAATGGGGGACCTACATATAGTGAAGATGTATTAGAGAAAATAGAAAGAGCAAATACTACAGATAAAGAATTAGATGAACAAGATGAAGATGAAACGGATCCATTCTTAATGGAAGCAATTGATACAGTTGTTGATTTAGGACAAGCATCGGCATCATTCATACAAAGAAGATTTAAAGTAGGCTATGCAAGAGCAGGAAGAATAATAGACCAAATGGAAGCAAGAGGGATAATATCTGGATATGAAGGAAGCAAGCCAAGACAAGTTCTAGTTTCAAAAGAACAATGGCAAGAATTAAAGATGGCTAAACCACAAGCGGAAGAACCATCAACAGAAGAATAATGTATGAAAGAAGGATAAAATAGTGAGTAAAGAAGATTTTTTTTCTAAACTTAATATTAAAGATTATAATAATCAATTAGAAAATATATTAGAAGTAAAATTCTTTTCTGAAGGCTCAAAGAATATCCTTCTTAATATTTTGTATAAAATGGAAACGGCATATGATGATTACAAAAAAGTAAAGGTACAAGTAGGACTAAAAAAAGAATTATTAGAAGAAATAATAAATATTATAAATTATAACTGTGACGAAATTGAAATAGTAAAACCAAAATTAAATGAAAAAACAAAGTTAGAAGATAAAAAATATATTGTAGAAAAAGATAAACGTAGAATAATTTCATATCCAAACGAAAAAACAGTATTCTTTGCATTAAATCGATTAAAAAATAAAGAATTTGTTTTGGATAGTAAATATAGCATAATAAAAAAACCTATGGAAGAATTATTAAACCAAGGGTATATAATGGACATAGATGAAATAATAAGGGATTTTGATGGATGGACATGGAATACAGTAGTAGATGAAATTGAAAATATTACATATAACCTTATATATCAAAATATAAAAATTTTACTTGGATATGATTTTTTAAAAAATTCTATGGAAAATAATAAGACAATTGATTTTGTAGCAGAATTTGAAAATAAATTAAATGAAATATATAATGAAAAAAAATATAATATATCAAAATTAATATATCAAATAGCAATTTTAGTAAATATAAAAAACAATAATAATAAAGAAGATATATTAAAAACAAAAGAAGAATTAAGTGAAGAATTAAAACAGATTGAAAATAAAAAAGAATATTTACAAAAAATTGCAAATCTTAAAAAAACAATAGGAAAGAATATAAAAGAAATTGATGAAAAAATAAACAATAATAAACTATTAAGAGAAGGTTTTATAGAAGAAAATAAATTACTTGAAGAGAACAAAAGAATATTTAGTCTTAGTGAATACTCAGAAATACTTCAAGAAAAAAGAGAGAGTATGTTAAAACAATTAGATGAATATAGTGAAATTATGAAACCAATGAATTTTGTTAGAAAAAAAACAGAACTCTCTAAAAAATATGAATTATTAAATGAAATAAACTTTGATGCCCCATTAGATGAAGAAATATATAAATTATTAATAGATTTACAAATTAAATTTTTAAAATTATTTAATGAAAAAATTAAAAATATTCAATCAAGAAAAGAAATAATAGAGTATATATATTTATTTAGGTATTATAAATTAATATATTTAAACTATGAAAAACAAATAAAAGATGTAGAAGAATTACAAACAGAAATAAGAAAGACAGAAAAACATTTAATAACAAAGGCTTGTAAATTAAAAGCAATGAATATATTATGTCAGGATATAGAGAAGAATTATGAATTAGTATCTAAAATATTAAGTTATAATATTATAGAGCTAGAAGATGTAAATCTAGAATTCAAAAAACATGAAAAAAATATTGTAGTTACGATTTATGATGATGATACTATAGAAGATTCTATTATATATGATGGAAATGAAGAACTAAATGTTAAATTTAATAAAAAAATGAAATTATTTAATTAGAGGAGTGTTAATATGAATATTAGTTTTTTAGGAGCAACAAAAACTGTTACTGGATCAAATTTTTTATTGGAAGGAGCAGGAAAGAAAATATTAATAGATTGTGGACTTTATCAAGGTAAAGCAGCAGAAGAGAGAGAAAATTATGCAGACTTTCCATATAATGTTCAAGATATAGATTTTTTACTACTTACACATGCGCATATAGATCATTCTGGTAAAATACCAAAACTATATGTAGATGGATATAGAAACCCAGTAATTGCAACAAAAGCAACATGTGATTTGTGCTCTATAATGCTACCAGATAGCCGGACATATACAAGAAATGGAAAATGAATGGAAAAACAGAAAAAGAATAAGAAAGGGACTTCCTGCAAGACCACCACTTTATACAGCTCAAGATGCAATAGATTCAATAAAAATATTTAAACCAGTACAATACGATGAAATAGTAGAATTAACTCCTGATATACATGTAAGATATAACGATGCAGGACATATGCTTCGGTTCTAGCATAATAGAAGTTTGGATAAAAGAAAATGGAGAAGAGAAGAAAATAGTATTTACAGGTGACTTGGGAAATAATGATATACCACTTTTAGACTCTCCAACAATGATAGAGTCTGCAGATTATTTAGTAATGGAATCAACATATGGTGGAAGACTTCATATGAGAAATGATGATAAGGCCGAAATGTTCTTAAACATTGTTGCAGAAACTTTAGATAAAGGTGGAAATGTTGTAATACCATCATTTGCAGTTGGAAGAACACAAGAAATTTTATATGAACTAAACAAATTAAAAGAAGAAAGAGACGATAAAGATTTTATAGAAAAATATGAAAAATTAATGAGAGCACCAGTATTTGTAGATAGTCCACTTGCAATATCAGCAACAGAAATATTTAGACAAAATATGAACTTATTTGAAGAAGAAGTAAGAGAAGAAATACAAAAAGGAGATAATCCACTAGAATTTCCAGGACTAAGGTTTACACAAACAGCAGAAGAATCAAGAGCGCTTAATGAAAGTACTACACCATCAATAATTATATCTGCAAGTGGAATGTGTGAAGTAGGACGTATAAAACATCATTTAAAACACAACTTGTGGAACCCAAATAGCACAATACTATTTGTTGGATATCAAGCACCAGGAACACTAGGAGCAAAAATAGTAAATGGAGAAAAGAAAGTAAAAATATTTGGAGAAGAAATTGCAGTTAATGCAAGAATAGAATACATAGAGGGATACTCTGGACATGCAGACCAAGAATGGCTATTAAACTTTGTATATTCTTTTATAACAAAACCAAAACATATATTTTTAGTACATGGTGAACCAGAAGGACAAAAAATATTAAAAGATAAGATAATAGAAACAACAAACATACCAGTCACAATACCAGATTATGGAGACAACTACAAGTTAGATGATAAAATTTCTATTGAATCAAAACTAGATATTGCAGACAAAAACAAATATCTAAGATTAGAAGTATTAGACAGATTATCAACGTTAAAAGAAGAATTAGAAGATATGTCTATAATGATAAAAGAAGATATTGTAGACGAAGACAAAAAAGATGAGGAAATATCAGCAATAAATGATAAAATAAAAGAACTAGAACAACAAATAGTAAAAATAATTTCATAATTCGGTTCTAGGGACTGTCCTGAACTGTAAATTTGCAACAAAATATATTGAATATGCTGTAGGGGTCGCACCCTTGGGCGACCCACAAAAGAAATAACCAAAAACAAAACAAATACAAATGCCGTAGGGGCGGATTCCATATACGTCCAAAAAAGGAGATACAAATGGAAAAATATTATAATGATGCAATAATAGGAAATAAAGAAATAACAGCAAGCTTTACTAAAAAAGGAGAATTAATAAGACTTTTTTATCCTAATACAGATTATAGACAATTTATAGACTTTTTACATGTAGGAGTTAGAATAAATGATTCATCTCTGATTTATTTACATGATGATATTAATAATACATATAATCAATATTATACAGAAGAGACTAATATATTGAATACAGAAATATTAAATACATATTTTGAATTAAAAGTATTGCAAACAGACTATGTTTGTAGTGATAAGAACACACTAATTAGAAAATATAAAATTAATAATAAAAATAATATAGATTTGAATTTAGATTTTATTGTATATTCTTCACTTTTAACGAGCGATAATAATCAAACAAGTGGATATTACAAAAACAATTCATTATTTCAATACATGCATGATTACACATTCACTATTTGCTCAAATAGAAAAATAGAAAAATCGCAGATAAACAACAATCAAGCAAATATACAAACTGGGATAATTGGAGATAAAGATTATGTAGGAATGTCAAATGATTCAAGCATAGGATATAATTTAGGAACATTGAAACCGAATGAAGAAATTGAATTTTGTATATACATAACAATTTTTCATGGAGCAGACATGAAAAATATTGAGAAGCATTTAGAAGATGTAAAAAACATAGATTATAAAAAAGAATTAGAAAAAACAAAAAAATATTGGGAAAAATATGTAAAAAATCATGACACAATTAAGCTTACAAATTCAAATTCTGAATATATGTGTGCATTGAGAAAAATATATAAAAGAACTATTCTTTTATATCCTTTACTTACAAATTACTTAACAGGTGGAATATCAGCAGCAGTAGAAATCGATGAAAATAGGACAAAGTGTGGAAGATATTCATATTGCTGGCCGAGAGACCGGAATATTTATAACTAATGCCTTAGACATTTTAGGAATGGAAAAAGAAACAGAAAAATTTTATAAAACTTTTTGTAAAATGACTCAAAGCAAATCAGGAATGTGGGAACAAAGATTTTATACAGACGGAAACTTAGCACCGTGTTGGGGCTATCAAATAGATGAAACAGCAAGTGTAATATATGGTGTATATAATCATTATGAACATACAAAAAATTTAAAATTTTTAAAAGATACATTAAAGATGTGCGAAAATGCAGTAAAATATCTAAAAAAATATATACAAAATGTATTAGATGGAAAAGAAGAAGAATATAAAAGTTATGATTTATGGGAAGAAAATGAAGGAATACATACATATTCATTATCTGCTATATTTTCAAGTTTCGAAAAAATGATAGAGATATATCAAAAAGTAAAATCCGAGTTTGAGGGAAACAGATTAAGACTGGAAAAAATAGAAAAAGAAGAAACAATTTTAAGAAAATATTTAATACAAATAAAAGACTATATTTTAAAGAATTTATATGATAATAACAAAAAATCCTTTATAAGAAGTAGTGATGGAAAAATGGATATAAGCCTTATTGGACTTGTTACACCATTTAAATTATTTTCACCAAAAGAAAAAAAGATGCTAAATACAATAGAAAAAATAGAATTAACATTAAGAACATATACAGGTGGATACTTAAGATATGAAGGCGATAATTATGTAGGTGGTAATCCTTGGATAATTTCAAGTTTATGGATGGCAGAATACTATTTATCATTGGGGAATAAAAAGAAAGCAAGGGAATGTTTTGAATTTGTTGTAAAAACAGCAACAGAACACGGATTTTTAGCAGAACAAGTTGATAATAGTACAATGCAAGCAAAATGGGTAATAGGACTTCGGATGGTCACACGCAATGTTTATAGATGTATTACAAAAATTATACAATTAAAATAAAGAAATATATAAAATATGGGGGTAATAAGAAAGGATAAATTATGCAAGATAAATTACCCCATAGAAAACAATTAAGATTAAAAGAATATGATTATTCAGCAGAAGGATATTATTTCATAACAATATGTACGCAAAATAGAAAAAATATATTATCAAAAGTTGTAGGGGTCGCACCCTTGGGCGACCCACAGACAATCAACACAAAACCAAATGCAAACATTGTAGGGGTCGCCGCCTTCGGCGACCCGGAAATAAAATTAACAACAGAAGGAAAGATTGTAAAAAAATATATAGAAAACTATAATAAGAAATTTGATAATATATCTATAGATGAATATATTATTATGCCAAATCATATACACATTATAATAAATTTAAAACGGGTCGCCCAAGGGTGCGACCCCTACAATACCAAAAATAGTAAATGCGTTTAAATCAATCGTTACAAAACAAATAGGATATTCAATCTGGCAACGAAATTATTATGAACATGTAATTAGAAATGAAAAAGAATATTATAAAATTGTAGAATATATACAAAAAAATCCATTAAAATGGGAAGAAGATAAATATTTTGAAATGTAATAAAGGGGAGAAAATATGGCAAAGGCAAACACAGTTTTTGTATGTAGCAATTGTGGAAATGAATCTTCTAAATGGTTTGGAAGATGTCCAGCATGTAATGAATGGAATACTTGCTATGAAGAAAAAATAGCAGGTAAATCAAATAATAAATCTGGAACAAAAAAAATTGCAACACCCGTAAAATTAAATGAGGTAAAAAAACAGGATATAGTTAGAACCACTACTGGATTTGCAGAATTAGACAGAGTATTAGGCGGAGGTTTAGTTAAAGGTTCCTTAACATTAGTTGGTGGAGAACCAGGAATTCGGTAAATCTACTTTAATTCTTCAAATATGTGATAAGATTAAAGGCGAAGGAAAAGTTTTGTATGTTTCTGGTGAAGAGTCTATTGATCAAATAAAAATAAGGGCAGATAGATTAGGCATTAATAATGATGATATTATATTTTTAGGAGAAACGGATATAGATGTAATACAAGATGCAATTTTGCAAATTAATCCAAAGCTTGTAATTATAGATTCTATACAAACAATGTATTCGGATGAGATAACATCAGGTCCTGGTAGTGTTAGTCAAGTTAGAGAAATAACTTCTAGAATAATGAAAATGTGCAAGCAAGAAACTATTACAACAATAATTATAGGACATGTTACTAAAGATGGAAATATAGCAGGACCAAGAGTATTAGAGCATATGGTAGATACAGTATTATATTTAGAAGGAGAAAGATATTTTTCATATAGAATACTTAGGGGAGTAAAAAATAGATTTGGTTCAACAAACGAAATAGGTATGTTTGAAATGAAAGATTCTCGGTATGTGTGAAATTAGTAATCCATCATCAGTATTATTATCAGAAAGAAATGAGAATGCAGCTGGTTCAATAGTAGTTGCAAGTATGGAAGGGACAAGACCAATACTTGTAGAACTTCAAGCATTAACAGCAACAAGCGTGTTTGGAATGGCAAGAAGAACTGCAAATGGAATAGATTATAACAGACTTACACTTTTAATTGCTGTATTAGAAAAAAGAGCGGGCATGCCATTAGGAAGTCAAGATGTTTATTTAAATATAGTTGGAGGAATTAGAATTAATGAGCCTGCTTTAGATTTGGGAATAGTACTTGCTGCTAGTTCAAGTTTCAAAAATAAAAGCATTCCAAATGATACTATAGCTATAGGTGAAGTAGGCTTAACTGGTGAAGTAAGAAGTGTAAATATGATAGAAAAAAGAGTAAAAGAAGCAGAAAAATTAGGATTTAAAAGGTGCATAATTCCAGAAAGCAACAAAAAACTATTGAAAGATGAATATAAATTAGATATAATAGGTGTGAAAAATATTTTGGAAGCGATGAAATATTTAGGATTAAGGTAGTACCTTTAAAAAATTGGGACAAAATGTTCCACTAAATAAATGTCCTATTTCGGACAAGTGAGGTGAGAGAGATTGCCAGAGAAAGTAAAAAAAGATGAAACATTAATTAACATACTAAAGATTATAGCTCCAGGGACTAAGTTTAGAGAAGGACTAGATAATATATTAAAAGCTAAGACTGGTGCTTTGATTATAATAGGGGATTCAAAAGAAATAATGGATATAGTAGATGGTGGATTTAAGATTGATGAAGAATATACACCAGCTAGACTATATGAACTTGCAAAAATGGATGGAGCAATTATTTTAAGTAAAGATCTGAAAAAAATTCTTTTGGCTAATACTCAAATTATACCTTCTTCAAAAGTACCAACACAGGAAACAGGAACAAGACATAGAACAGCTGAACGTACTGCTAAACAAACAGGAGAGTTAGTAATAAGTATTTCTCAAAGAAGAAACATAATAACTGTTTTTAAAGGCGATTTTAGATATACTATCGAAGATAGTAGCAAGATAATAACTAAAGCAAATCAAGCATTACAAACATTAGAAAATTATAAAAAAGTTTTTGATTCTAAGCTAAAAGTTTTAAATGAATATGAATTTAATGATATAGTAACATTAGACAACGTAATTACTTGTCTGCAACGAGCAGAAATGGTAATGAAAGTGGCAGAACAAGTACAACGCTCAATATATGAACTTCGGAGAAGATGGAGTTTTGGTAAAAATGCAATTAGAAGAACTTATTGAAGATTTACCTAAAGAAGAACTTTATATAGTAAAAGATTATATAGCACCAAGTAGAAGATTAGTGGCTGAAAAAATTGTACAAACAATACAATCTTCTTCACAAGATGAATTCGTTCAATCAAATGTAATTGCAAAAGCATTGGGATATGAACAATTTGATAATTATGAAGAAGTTGCAGTATATCCAAGAGGATATAGAATATTAAATAAAATACCTAGAATGCCAAATAATATTGTTATAAATTTGGTAAAAAATTTTAAATCGTTTCAACATATTTTGCTTGCAGATGTAGAAAAACTTGACGAAGTAGAAGGAATAGGAGAAGTAAGAGCAAGAACAATAAAACAGTCATTAAAAAGAATGCAAGAGCAATTTGTTTTTGATAATTTAATGATATAATAAGTAGAGGTGGAATTTTGAAAAATATAACCAAGGATAATAAAGGAATTACTTTAATTGTGTTAATAATAACAATTATAGTAATGTTAATATTAGTTTCTGTAACAACATTTACAGGTATTAATGCATATAAAAATTCAAAAGTTACTCAATTTGTTACTCAGATGCAACTATTACAATCAAAAATTGATGATTTGGTTGCAAAAGAAGAATTGGATAATACACAATTATCAGATGTAACAACACCAATACAGCAAAATGCAATTAGTTCTGCATATAGTAATGGAGAAGTAACAAATGGAGATTCAACTAAATATAAAGTATTTACTCCAGAAAACATTTTAAACATATTAGAAGTAGATAGTGTACAAAATGATATATTGGTAAACTTTGACACGAGAGAGATAATTAGTGTAAGTGGAGTGGAATATCAGGGAAAAACATATTATACACAATATAAATTACCTAATGGACAAACTGTTGTTAAGGATAAAACTGAAACAAATAGAGAATTATCTTTTAATTTAACTACAACTGTAGATGGATTAAACTGCAATGTAACTATATCTAATATTAAAATATCAAATGGAACATTAAGCTATGCAGAAACTGATTCAGACGGAAATTCATCTAATTGGAAAATAATAGCAAATAATACAGTAAAAGATAAAAAATATACAACTAATATATCAAAATCAGGTAATTATACATTTAAAATTCAAGATAATACAAATAATGCAAACAGCAATGAAGAAAAAATTACAGTTACTATAGCAAATGAACCAAAAACAAATCAAACAGTACAACCATACAATTATAGGGAAGATTCTGATAAGTGGGCATATGTACAAAAAGATGGCAAGAATTATTTATGGATTCCTAGATTTGTATATAAAACAGATTCAGAAGAAATAAAATTTATAAAAGGAAATTCAAATGTTGCTACAGATAATACATATATAAATAGTAATGATGGTTGGAAATTAAATAATAAATTTACAACTAGCAATGGAACAGCACTTACTGGTGTATGGATTGCTGTAGACAGTATAAATCAAAAAGGACTTAATATGGTTACATTGTTAAATAGTAGCAATGCAGAGATATTAAACGAAATTTAATTATATATTTTTAAGGAGGATAACATGAAAAAAAACGGACTGATTTTAAGCATAATACTATTAATTTTTATATTAATTTTAGGAGGATTTTTAGCATATGGATATTATCAAAAGGCTACATATAAATTGCAAAGGCCAATAGTTTCTATGGAAATAAAAGATTATGGAACAATTAAAATGGAACTTTATCCAGATGTGGCACCAAATACAGTAAAAAACTTTATAAAACTTATTAATGATGGATTTTATAATGGTCTAACATTTCATAGAGTAGAAGAGACATTAATACAAGGTGGAGACACAGCTGGAGATGGAACAGGTACAAATGAACTTAGTATAAATGGTGAGTTTAAAGAAAATGGATATGATAACAACATGAAGTTTGAAAGAGGAACAGTTGGACTAGCAAGACAAGATTTTACATATTACTCTTCTTTAAGTCCTGACCTTGTAGAAAAAGGATATAATTCAGGATATAATCAATTTTTTATACTTGCAGAAGATGTAGAAACATTTAATGGATATTATACAGCTTTTGGAAAGGTAATAGAAGGAATAGATATAGTTGATAAAATAAAAGCATTAGAAACAACAACAGAAAAAGATGAAGAAACAGGAGAAAGCACTCAAACAACAAAACCAGTAAATCCACCAGTTATATCAAATGTAACGGTTGATACTTTTGGAGTAGAATATGGGGAACCAGAAACGCATGAATCATTTGATATGAATTCATGGATGATGAATTATTATAGTAGTGGAGTAACAAATTAACAAAAATTTTAAATAATAGGTAAAAAAGTATTGACAAGAATAAATACAAAATAGTATAATAAGCAAGTGCTAAAAAATAAGCACTTGCAATATATGGGTAGGTGGCCGAGTGGCTAAAGGCGGCAGACTGTAAATCTGTTCTCATTTGAGTACGATGGTTCGAATCCATC
>CANQWF010000022.1 GCA_947627485.1 uncultured Clostridia bacterium | reverse complement strand
CAACATGAAAATATTTTTCTATGCTACTTCTAAAAAATAAAAATAAAAAAATTTACACACTAATATTGACAAGACCTAAAAAAAAAGAGAAAATTGTAATGTATTGCAATTCTTCTCTTCTTTTCTTTAGGCTCTTTTCCTTAAGTTAATGACATTGGGGCCAGGCCCCTTTTTCCCTAAAAATATGTTCAAATGATATATGTTTTTCTACAAATAAAGCACGACACGAAAACCTAAATGAACATAAGTATCTATATCCCAATAGTTGCCAGTAGCACGCACCACAGACTCTAACCCCGCGAAACCTGGAGACGAAGCACCTCCACGGGCCGTAGAAATATAATCGCACCATCCACGGTTATCTAGCCTTGTTTCCGTAGACAATTCACATATGTTTCCTGCCATATCGAATATATTGTAAGCTTTGAAATCTTCACTTGCTCCTGTTGAAAGCACGAGAAAATTGTTATTCTTATCGCCATGAACGAGGTCAACTGGAATTAGTCCTTTACTATATTTATCTCCAACTGCACTTGTGTTGTCAGAGTGCAACGAATACAATATATCTAAGTCTTCATATTTTGTTGAATTATTATTATAATAGTTTCCCCATGTTGTCGAATCTAGTATACTCATCTCTGCTTTATCTTTTAATATTTTGTCACATATATAATTCCATGCATGTGAATCTATCATATAACTATGTCCTGGATACATCTTTTTCGATGCACCCATTGCATTTTCTTGGTTTATACAAGTCCATGCTGGATATCCCTTTTTACTTACTGGTTTATATTTATCTGTGTTTTTTCCATTGCCATCATTTTCAGTTGCATCTTTATTTGCACCATTTTGGTAATAATATGTATTATTCTCGGTTTTACTTGGATGGAATGGTGCATTATCTGGAATACCAGCTTCATATCTTGCTACATAAAAGCCTATACCTTGGGATGTTAGCCCTAAAGTGTCCTTTTTATTCTCTAGATTTTCTAGACTTGTCTTTCCTATTGCTGTTTGCTTGTCTGTCCAATTTGTTTCTACGCCTAAATAATTATCTTGATGGGTAGACCAGTCTTCATGGCTTTCAAAAGTAGCTTTCTCATAATCAGAAGAAGTACATGGTATCCATACAAATTCATTTCCTTCTGCATCTGTTATTACTAATCCTTCTTCTAAGCTGTTTTCTCCTTCTATTTCTGTTGGGGCAAATCCTGCTGGAATTGGTATTTTTTCTCCTTCTACTTCATATACCCATTTTTCATTATGTGTTGCTGCATTTGCCATTGCCATAAATCTTAATTCTCTGTCTTTTGCTTCTTCTGTTTTTGTTACTGCTTTTTTTGCTGTGCTAAATAGGCCACCATTTATTGCTATGCTTACTGTTACTCCTACTAATATTAGCATTACTATTATTGTTATTACTAAGGCTATTAGAGTGATTGCTACATTGGAAGTTAGTGTTTGGTGTTTTGTATTTGAGTTAGTCTTTGGAGTATTTTTAGTAATTTCTTCGAAGATCGGGTCGTCGAGGGCGCCGACCCCTACAGCGTTTGCATTTGGTTTTAATTTTTTATCTTTCATATGTTTTTAACTCCTATCTTTTGTTCTATTTTCATTATGTATATTGTATTTTATACTTTTCCTTTTGTCAATAGCTTTTTTATTATTTTTATTATCATCTCTATATGTTCTTTTTCTCACGGGTCGCCCAAGGTCGCTACCCCCACATTTTCTCTACTGTTTTAATTTTTAAGTCTGACTGGTTACTTTTTATTAAATAAATTTGTTTACGATAATTGTTTTTATCTTTAATATGTGCTATAAATATAATTAGAATAAAGAAGTATAATAAATATGAGAGGATTGATTTATTTGGATAATATAAATTTGATGGAATATTGGTTGAATAGTAGCGAAGAAGATTATAATGTAATGAAATATTTATACAATGGTAAGAAAAATAGTTATTGTTTATTCTTTGGACATTTAGTTATAGAAAAATTATTAAAAGGATTATATGCAAAAAATAACAAGGAAAATCCTTATGCTATAAAATCACATAATTTATTAGCACTTGCAGAAAAATGCAATTTAGAATTAACAAATGATCAAGTTGAAAAATTACAAATTATTACACAATTCAATATAAGTGCTAGATATGATGATTATAAAGAAACTTTTAATCAAAAATGTACAGATGAATATACATCTGTACAGATAAAAAATATTGAGGAGGTACGAATATGGTTAAAAAATTTATTAATAAAGAAATAATGGAATCTATACAAAAATATATTGAAAGAATAAGTGAATATTATAAAATTGAGGCAATAATATTATTTGGTTCTTATGCAAAGGGAACAGAAAATGAAGATAGCGATATTGATATAGCAATAATTTCAAGTGATTTTAGTGATATTATTGAAGATGGAGCTAAATTAATTGGTCTAACTTGGAAAATAGATACTAGAATAGAGCCACATCCAATAACAACAGAAGATTTCGAAAAAGTTTCAAACCCTTTTGTAAAAGAAGTTATAGATACTGGAATAAAAGTAGCATAAGCAATATATTAAGACTAATGTCTACTCTTGTATCTTAAATATGTTCAAATGTATATGTTTTTCTACAAATAAAGTACAACACGAAAACTAAAGTAAATGGGACGCCGACCTCTACAGCGTTTGCAATTTGTTTAGTCTGGTATTCTTTTTGAACAAAGCGACGTAGTCGCCCTTTGTTCTCGCCGATTTGAGTTTGCGACTATAAGGAGCAAATCTCAAAGGCAATAGCGATTATAGCATTTTTGTTGTATAGAAAAATCTTTGATTTTTCCTATACAATAAAAAAATTGGTGCAGAAGGGATTTGACATCTTTTGCACCATTAAAGTTTTCTATACAATAAAAAAATCTTTGTTTTTTCTTGTTCAGCATAAAAGGATAGGTAAAACGTTTTACCTATCCTTATTTTTATTTATATAAATATAATTGTGGGTTTTGTGCTACACCATTTACTCTAATTTCTAAATGTAAATGTGGACCAGTTGAATTTCCTGTTGAACCAACTGCTGCAATTGCCTCTCCTGCTGAAACTTTTTGACCAGATGTTACATATAGTTTACTACAATGTCCATATACAGTAGTTACTCCATTTCCATGAGATATTTTTATGCAATTCCCTAATCCGTAAGTATCCCATCCAGAGAATGTTACTGTTCCACTTGCTGCTGCTGCAACTGTTGTGCCTGTTGATGTTGCTATGTCTAAACCTTTATGACTTCCACTACTTCTTATTCCAAATCTTGAAGTTATTATTCCTGAAACTGGTTTTATTAATCCAATGCCTAACACTTGTGCAGATGGAGTAGCATTACTTACAATTCTTTCTCCACTATATGTTGCATAAGCTGATGCAATTACAACTTTTGGCTTTTCATATAATGCGGTTATAATTGAGTCAGTATCTTTAAATTCTTTAAGTTCTGTTGAATGAATCTGTGAATATGCTAAATCATTAATATTTGTGCTCTTCTTTTCTTTTAGTTTGTTTATTACATCTTCAGCATCTTTTTTTGTAGAAACATAGTATTTTTCTTTTGATTTTTCTAATATAGCATAATATTCATAATATGTTGTTCCAGAATTTTTTATTTTTTCAAAGATTTCATCATCATTTGTTTGATTGTCTTTTTTCAACAAACATAATGAGTATTCTGGCAATTTTTCTACATCTATAAATGCAATGTTTCCATCTCCATTTTCAAGATATTCATTTATTCTTTTTTGTAATTTACTTTTATTTGTTGTATATCCTATAAATTCACCATCTAAAGTAACACTATACATCGGTCTATATACTAAAGATATCATACCCACTATAAGAACTGTTGCAATTATTATTAGAAATATAAATTTTAGTGAACTTCTAATGTGAACAAATATACTTTTTATTCCTTTTAAAATTTTTAACACTCCTATCTTTGCAATTTCTTATTTTGTTAACACTTTGTATATTTTACCTTGTTTTTAATTTTTTAGCAATTTTTATAATCTTTGATATATTGTTTTATGATTTTAGATGCTTTAAATTTCTCTTTTTTACTCATTTTTTCTCTTTTTTGCTCTAAATTTTGAATATATCGTTACACCTGTTCTTATTGCTTCCGTAGAGCGTTCTTAATTATTTAATTGGTTTTTTACATTGTCAATTTCTTTTTGAGTCGCCTCATTAGATGGCTTGTAATATCCCTTCGCTTGTGCTACTTTAAATAGCTCATATTGAAATGATTCATCGTTGTCTCTTATTTGTTGAATTGCTTGTCTAAGCCCGCATATTCTCAGTCTCTGAGATAACATCTTGATATGTCCAAAGCTTAGCTTTAGTACTTTCCAAAATATCATTAACCATATACTTTTCTTCCATTACTGTCCTCCTAATTTAAAAATGTTAATAATTTCTGTTTTGTATTTAACGAATCTTGTGCAGCTTTTGTAAACATTTGCTTTATTTGCGGATCTACGCATTGTGAAGCATATGTGTTTAATTTTTGATATGAAGTATTGTGTTCTTCTATTAAGTGTCTTAAATTTTGTAATTCTACTTGCGTTAATGTTGTCATTTTTTATCCTCCTTATTTAAGATTAATTAAACATATTATATTATTTACATTTACTTATAATTTATACATATTTTTGCTTTTTTTACCATTTAATGTTATAATAAATAAAAGAGGTGATTTTATGGGCTTTTTTGATAGATTTAAAAAAACTTCTAATTATAAAAACGAAAATACTGTAAATGATTCTTTATCTAATTATGAATCAAGATTTTACAGACGTGATGGAACATCTTTCACTTTAACACCTTGCGTTGATTCTAGAACAGGACAGCAAAAACAAGAAAGAATTTTAAATACTCGTACAGGAAAGTTAGAATTTTTACCAGTTTACCAATATTTAGATGCTAATGATAGTAATTCCTTTGTTGGTAAAACATTATGCTTTGACTCTTCTGTTACAGTTGAAGCTTTACAATTTCCTGAGTATAGACAATTAGTTGCAGATTATTTGTTGGATAAAAATAGAGTTAATAAAATTTTAAATGAATATAATAATAGTAATATTGGATATGCTGGTGGTCTTATGCAAAACAGCCAAGGAAATTGGCAAAAAGTAGTAGACAATGGTATAGTACAAGCTATCCATCTTGAACATGATATAAAACGTGTTTCTACTGAAAGTAAACCAAAAATTCCAGATACGCCTGTTAATATTAAAACTTCACATGCTGAAAAATTAACACCTGATATGTTAGATGATTTTACAAGATAAAAAACAAAAGGACTTTTCCTTTTGTTTTTTATTGTTGTTATTCTATTATTTCTAAATTTGCGTATTTCGCCATTAGTCTTTTATGCCCTACTTTTTCAAAATTGATATCTAGCTTTAGGTCATCCCCTTCTTGTTCTACTGAATTTATTACACCTTCTCCAAACTTTTTATGACGGATTGTTACTCCTGCTCTAAATTTAGATAAATCTATTTGATTATTATCAGTCTTATTTTTACCCAGTGAATTTAAAAAACTTTCTGCAGTTCTAAATTCAAATGATGGTTTTGATGGTGAAAATTTATCTTTAAATGATTTAGTTTGATATTTTTTGACGCCTCCGTATTCCCATTCATATACTGTTTCTTTTTCTTCTCGTACATATTTACTCGATTCTTCATATCCTTCTACTAAATCTTTTGGTATTTCTTCTAAAAATCTAGAAATCTTATTACATGATGTAGAACCAAATATTGTTCTTTGTCTTGCATAAGTTAAATATAAATATTCTTCTGCTCTAGTTAGTCCGACATAGCAAAGTCTTCTTTCTTCTTCTAATTCTCTTGCTTCGCCTATTGATTTATAACTTGGGAATATTCCGATCCTCCATTCCAACTAAAAATACAACAGGAAATTCTAGACCTTTTGCACTATGAAGTGTCATTAATGTTACTGCTTCTTCATCTTCTTCTAATTCATCTACATCACTAGAAAGAGTTATACTTTCCAAAAATTCTGCTAGAGTACTTTCTGCAGCTTCTTCTTCAAATTCTATTGCTACTGTTAAAAATTCTTCTAAGTTTTCTAATCTATTTTCCGCTTGTGTTGTATCTTCTAATTCTAAACTTTTGGTGTATCCACTTTTATTTAAAACTTCCTTTACTAGTTCGGATACTTCCATTTCTTCTTTTTTAGTTGATAATTCATCTATCAATGATATAAATTCTCTAGAATTCGCAAATACTTTATTAAGACCAAATTCATCTGCTCTTTTTATTACTTCATACATTGATATCCCGATTAATTGTTGATAAATTCTCTATTTTTTCTAAACTGGTCTTTCCAATTCCTCTTTTAGGTTCATTTATAATTCTTTGCAAACTTAAATTATCTGATGTATTTTGTATTAATCTTAAATATGCAATTACATCTTTAATTTCTTTTCTCTCGTAAAACTTATGACCACCAACAATTTTGTATGGTATTTGTTCTCTTACTAAAATTTCTTCTATGCTACGAGATTGTGTATTCATTCTATAAAGTATTGCAAAATCAGAATATTTGTAATATTCTTCTCTTTTTAGATGTTCTATTTGTTCTACTATGTAAGATGCTTCATCATATTCATTATCACATAAATGTACCTGTGGAAGTTTTCCTTCCTCTTTTTCTGTCCATAACTTCTTTTCATATTTTTTAGAATTATTTTTTATAACTGCATTTGCAGCATTTAAAATACTTTTTGTTGATCTATAGTTTTGTTCTAGTTTTATTATTTTCGTCCCTGGAAAGTCTTTTTCAAAATTTAAAATATTTGATATGTCTGCTCCTCTAAACGAATAAATCCCTTGGTCATTATCACCTACAACCGTTATATTTCCGTGTCTTGCAGCAAGGAGTGTTATAAGTGTAAACTGTGCTTTATTTGTATCTTGGTATTCATCAACTAAAACATATTTAAATTTTTCTGAATAGTATTCTAAAATATCTGGATTTTCTGTTAGTATGTCTATTGTAAAATTAATAATATCATCAAAATCTAAACTATTATTTTCTTTTAGTTTTTTTTGATATAAACTATATATTTCACCTATTACTTCTTTCCTGTGCTCACCATTTGCTCTGGCTAAATACTGAGTAGGTGTTAGCATAGCATTTTTGCTATTGCTTATTTCTGCTAAAACACCTCTATCTGTAAATAATTTATCATCAATATTTAATTCTCTTAAACATTGTTTTACTAAAGTTCTTTGGTCAGATGTATCAAAAATAACAAATGAGCTTTGATATCCTATTCTGTCTATATATCTTCTTAAAATTTTTACACAAATAGAATGAAATGTGCCTATCCACATTTCATTTGCTATATCACCTATCAAATTTTCTATTCTTGACTTCATTTCATTTGCTGCTTTATTTGTAAAAGTAATAGCAAGTATTTCCCACGGTTTTACATTCTTTTCCCCTATTAAATATGCTATTTTATGTGTTAGTACTTTGGTCTTTCCGAGACCCTGCTCCTGCAATAATTAAGTTTGGTCCTTCTGTATTTATAACTGCTTCGTATTGTTTATCATTTAATCCTTCTAATATGTCCATTTATTATTTCCTTCCTATTTAAATTGAATCAATTATTTTATTTATACAATCTTCTATTTCTATTACGCATTTTCTATATACTTCTATTCCATATCCCCATGGATCTTTAATATCAATATCATTTTTAGGATAACCTACATATTCCTTCATTGTATATACTTTTTCTTTTAACTCTGGATACATAGATATAACATTATTTTTATGGCTACTTGTAGCACATAATATAATGTCCATATCTTGTATATTAGAATTTCTTATGTTTATTGCTCTATGCTTAGATAAATCTATTCCGTATTCTCTCATTACTTCTATTCCTTCATATGTTGGAACATCTCCATTTTCTGCATATACCCCACATGAATATACTTCAATATCTTTGTTTTCTTCTTTTACTCTTTTTTCAAGCATAGCATGTGCCATAGCACTTCTACATATATTCCCTGTGCATATAAACATTACTTTCATTTTATTTTTTCCTTTCTAAATTGTAGTTTGTTTTTTGTTTGGAGAATTCAGGACAGTCCCAAAAATCCCCAAAATTGGTGATTTTTTAGGGACAGTCCCTAGAATTCCCCTAACACAAACAACAATTTATACAATTCCCAATATTATTTTTTCTTTTTCTATTTTCATTTCAGATATTTTATATATATTTTTCATTTTCTCTACTGCTTGTATTCCTTTTTGTTCATCATTTGCATGAACATAGCCAAGAATATCTCCTTTTTGTACTTTATCTGATATTTTATTATTTAAAATAATACCCACTTCTTTATCTATATCATCATCTTCTTTCATTCTGCCTGCTCCTAGCATTACAGATACTCTCCCTATTTCTTCTGCATTTAATTCTTGTATGTATCCATCTTCTTCTGCTATCACAGGCAATATATATCTTGCCTTTTCAAATTTTTCTGGGCATTTAATATATTCTATATCTCCACCTTGGTTTTCTATAAGTTCTAAAAACTTATTATATGCTTTCCCATTTTCTATATTCTCTAAAATCATTTTTTTATTTTCTTCTAAATCATCATTTTTTCCAGATAATTTTATAATATAACTTCCTATTGTAGTTATAATTTCTTTTATATCTTCTGATATATTCCCTTTTAAACATTCTACTACTTCAATTACTTCTAATGTGTTTCCAATCGCATATCCTACTGGTTCATCCATATTTGTAAGAACACAAATTGTTTCCCTTTCTGTCATTTCTCCTATCTTCTTCATCATTTTAGAAAGTTTAATTGCATCTTCTTTGTTTTTCATAAAAGCTCCACTTCCAACAGTTACATCTAATACTATTTTATTTGCACCAGATGCAATTTTTTTACTCATTATGCTTGATACAATTAATGGAATACTTTCAACACAATTAATAGTATCTCTTAATGCATACATTTTTTTGTCTGCTGGATCAAGGTTTGTTGTTTGTCCTATTAAACTTATTCCTATTTTTTTTACATTATTTATAAAGTCCCTTATATCTATTTGCGTTCTATAGCCTGGAATAGACTCTAGTTTATCAACTGTTCCACCTGTATAGCTTAGTCCTCTTCCACTCATTTTTGCGACTGGAATTCCAAGTGATGCAATAATAGGTAATAATATTAATGTTATTTTATCTCCCACACCACCGGTTGAGTGCTTATCTATAACATTATTAGATATCTCAGATAAATCTAAAATATCACCAGAACTTGCCATTTCTAATGTTAGATTAGTAGTTTCTTCTTCATTCATTCCATTAATATACATTGCCATTATTAATGCTGCTGCTTGATAATCTGTAATAGTTCCATCTGTATATTTAGATACAAAATAGCTTATTTCTTCTTTGCTTAATTCTTTTCCATCTCTTTTTTTACCTATTATTTCTTGAATATTCAAAGCTTAAAATCCCTCCTATACTTCTGTTTCATTTATATTCTTTAAGAATTTTTCTGTTAAATCCAATGTAAAATTAATAATATCATAATATCTCTTAAGAGTATCATAATCCAATGCCTTTTTCATTAATTTAGCTTCAAATACACTACCTGTTGCAAATCTAATATAAAATTTATTTCCTTCGATTGTAATTTCTGGGGTTATTTTATTTTTTTCCTTAAAATCTAAAAGCATATCCATTATATCAGATGTTAATAATTGCATTGCTATAATTTTATCAGTTGAATATACATTAAATTTTTTCTCAAATTCTCCTGAATCCATTTCTATTTTATCTTTTTTATTAAATAAACTCATTCCATCTCTACGAATTCTAATATCTGAATTTATCATTTTGTCTAATCCAATCTCTGCAAAAAGGCCATGGAAAACTGTATATGTAGTTCTATTACCATCGCTGTCTGTCTCTTCTGTTTCTGTTTGCACCTCTGCCATATTAATAGCATATCCACCTTCAAGAGTTCCTGTAATTAAATCTTCAGAATGATATCTTTCATAATATTCAAATTTTGCCTGTCTATACGTCATTTCTGATATTCCTTTTGTTGGATAAAATTCTAAGCTATCACTATATTCTTTAACAAAACTTTTAATAATCTTTTCTTTAAACATTGTTCTATAATTTTTATTATTTTTAGATAAAGCAATATAAAATATGCTAATTATTATTGCTAAAAAAATCATAAAAATACTTCGTGTAATTATAGTTAGTATAATTCCTACAATAATAGAAATTAATATAACTGTTGTTATTCCATTTCTAGTCTTCTTTCTAAGTTCTTCTAGTGGCTGTGAACATTCTGCATATATTTTTTCATATATATCATTAAAATTTTTCATATGTTATTCTCCTCTATAATTTTATATTATTTGTAGCCTCTTGCTCTGCTTGGAAATACTCTTCTTCTTTAAAATTAAATAAACTTGCCATTATATTACTTGGAAAAGTTTGAACCTTATTGTTATAAACATTAACTTCTGAATTATAAATTCTTCTTGCTGCTTGGAGCTGACTTTCCATTTTTGATAATTTTTTTTGCAATTCCAAAAATTGTTCATTTGCCTTTAATTCTGGATAGTTTTCTGATATTGCAATTATTTTATTACATTCATTATTTAATATTTCTCCATCTTTTAAGTTTTTGTTTTTAAGATATTTTTCTCTCATTTTTGATATTTCTTCAAATATTTCTTTTTCATGTTCTGCATATCCTTTAACACATTCTACTAAATTTGGAATTAGTTCAAATCTTTGTGTTAAATACACATCAATTCCAGAAGCTGCTTGTTTAACTTTATTCCTTTTTGTAATTAATGAATTATATGTCATAAATACATATATTAATAATAAAACTACTACAACAATTACTATATTCATTTTTCCATCTCCTTTTATTTTTAGTTTTATATTATTTAAAAATTAAAACATATATTAAATAAAATTTTTTGTAAAAGTCTTTCTATGCAAATCACATATTCCATGTTCCTTTATAGCTTGTATATGTTTTGCTGTTCCATAACCTTTATGCGATCCAAATCCGTATTCTGGATAGACTTCATCATACTCTCTCATTATTCTATCTCTTGTTACTTTTGCAATTATTGATGCTGCAGAAATACTATATATTTTTGCATCTCCTTTTATTATAGATATATATTTAATTCCTCTTGTATCTATTTTGTCTAGTGCATCCACTAAAATTATATCTGGTTTTACTTCTAATTTTTCTATTGCCATAGTTAGTGCCTTTTTTGTAGCATTTAATATATTTATTTCATCTATTTCTTTTTCATCTACTATCCCTACGCTCCAGCTGATTGCTTCACTTGTTATTTTTTCGTATAACATTTCCCTTTTTGCTTCTGATACTTTCTTAGAATCATTTACATATTCTATAAATGAGTCTGGTTTCATGATAACGCACCCGACAACAACAGGACCTGCCAAAGGGCCTCTACCTGCTTCATCTATCCCTGCTATGTATTTTATGCCATCATCATATAACTTTTTTTCAAATTCTTTTAATTTATTTAATCTTTCTATCTCTCTTTCTTTCATATATTTCTCCATGTGTTCCAAAATTTACAAGCTAATCTTGTAATTCTGATAAGCTATATTTACCTTCATATCCATATATATAATATACTTCACAATTATTAGGATCTTTTAAATCATAATATACTACGTATGTATCTCCTTCTATATTTGATAATCCTTGACCATTTAAATCTTCATTGCTCCATTTTCGAATTTGATTATTATCTTTACCTGTTAATCCTAATTTTTGTATTTCCTCGTCTGAAACTTTATTTCCAATTAAATTTTCTATATCTTTGAAATTGTATTGTTCTGCAACTATTTTAGCTTTTGTTTTTATAGAAATCATATCTGTTCTTATATCTTCAAGTTTTGCTTTATCTATTGCATCATTTCCAAAATATATTACTACTCCTGCTAGTATTAACATTAATATAATTGTTATTATTAATGCTATTATTGTTATTCCCTTATCTAATTTTAAATTCATATTTTCAACTCCTTTAAATTATTTTTATTATATTATATGTCTGATTTTATTTCAATATAAATTTTACATATATCTTATATAAGTTTAATGAATATTATTTTAAATAATTATATAATTTTCAGTTTTTTTTAAGTTATCTATTGTATGATACAGTTGATTTGGGTTATTATTATATTATAATATTTTATATAATTAAGGAGGTATTTTCATGAGTGAGAATGACGATTTTTATAAAAAATTTAGTTCAGATTCATCAAAATCTGGAAATTATGGTTCGAAATTTTTTGTTCCTTTCATATCTGGAATTTTAGGAGCAGTTCTTGTAATTGGTATAGCTTTTGGCGTACCTAATATAAGAAAATCATTAATTACTTCTAATCCTATACCTAGCACAAACAGTAATCAATCTATTAATACTGGAACAGTAGACTCTGTATCACTTAATAACTATTCTGATACAGCAATTTATACAGCAAGTAAAGTATTGCCTTCTATAGTAGGTATTAAAGTTGAATATACTGTAAAATCAAACTTTATACAAGGTATATCGCAATTATCACAAGCTGAAGGTTCAGGTATTATAATAAGTAATGATGGATATATTCTAACAAATAATCATATTATAAATTCTTCTGATTCATCTGTGTTTTATGAAGTTTCTAATGCAACAAAAGTATATGTTTATTTATATAATGATGAAACACCTTATGAAGCTAAAATAATTGGAACAGATGAAGAAACAGATCTTGCTGTTATAAAAATAGAAAAAAATGATTTAACAGCTGCAGAACTTGGAGATTCAAATTCTATAAAAATAGGTGAATTCGCAATGGCTATAGGAAATCCACTTGGATTGGAAAGTAGTGTTACTTCTGGAATAATAAGTGCTGTTAATAGAGATGTTACTAGCGAAGATGGAACAACATATAACTTAATACAAACAGATGCTGCAATAAATGCTGGAAATAGTGGTGGTGCCCTAGTAAATTCAGAAGGAAAAGTAATTGGTATTAATACTTTAAAACTTTCAGGAACAGGAATTGAAGGTATGGGATTTGCAATTCCAATTAACCAAACTATAGATATTTATAATCAACTTATAAAAAATGGAAAAGTTTTAAGACCATATATAGGAATTAGTGGTATCAATTTAGATGAAGTAACTGCTAAACAATATAATTTACCTGTTGGAATATATATTCAACAAATTACTTCTGATGGACCTGCATCTTCAACTGATTTAAAAACAGGAGATGTAATTACCGCAATAGATGGAACTAAAGTTACTACAATGAATGAATTAAACGACGAAAAAAATAAGAAAAAAATTGGTGATGAAGTTACTCTTGATGTATACAGAAATGGTGAAACTAAGCAAGTAAAAATAACTTTAGGTGAAAAGCCTTAGTGTTAAAACAAAATTTAAGTAAATGATTAAAGCGTCTTTCTAAAAGGAAAACTTCATAAACATAACAGATGACTATAGAAATTATGGAATCGGATTTTGCTATATATATAATTATCATATAATATGAGTAGCTTCATCAAATATATTTTATAAAGATAGAATTAAATAAAATATTAAAGTTGATGGGAAATATAAAAGAAAAATAATATCAACTTCATAACATCAAATTTAATACTTTAATGCTTAAATCAAAAAAATAAGTTGAGATGCTACTCATAGGTTTTAGGTATTATTCGACATACAATATTTATAGTTTTAACTAATACAGTTTAAGGAGTTAAAATGATGGATAATTTAATTTATAATATAAATCAAATGATTAAGGATTCAGATGAAAATGTATCTATTTTAGTTAAAGAACTAAATAAAACAGATTACATATATAATTATAATAGTGATATACAAATTACATCAGCTTCAACAATCAAAGTTCCAATTATGTTAGCAGTTTTAGAAGAGGTTCGACAAGGAAACATTAATCTTGATGATAAAATTTTAGTTAAATGTGAAGATATTTTATTTGATACTGAGATTTTTGAAAATGGAGAAAAATATTATTCTTTATATGAGCTAATTAATTGGATGATAATTAAATCTGATAATACCGCTACTAATATAATAATAAAATTGTTAGGTATGGAAAAAATAAATAATTATATTTTAAATGTTTTGAATATAAATTCAACGTCTTTACAAAGATATATGCTAGATAAAGATGCAATAAAAAAACGGGTTAAATAATTATACTAGCCAAAAAGACATGTTAAATATTTTTACAAAATTATTTAATAAAGATATTTTAAATAATGAATTGTGTAATCTTGCTATTAATATATTATATAGCCAACGATGTCAAAATCAAGTTATGCGATATATTTATGAACCTGTGAAATATGCTCATAAAACAGGTTCTTTAGATTACTTACATCATGATGTTGGTATAATGAATATAAATACTAAATTATTTTATATTGGTATTTCAATCTATGACTCGAAAAATAAAAATGGGAATAAAAATTTAATAGGAAATCTTGGTAGAGTAATTTATGAATATCTAAACAAGCAATACATTTAATCATATTTATAGAACATTAATATGACAGCAAAAGATATTTTTATTTGCTGTCATTTAGATTATCAATTTAATAATCTAGTATTTCGATTATATAATTAAAATATCACTAAATCCATTTCGCTCGTAAAATTATTATTGCCATATGCATATACTAAGTATAAAGCATTGTTTTGACCTAAGAAAAAGTTTGGAGTGTTTTCTATTTTATACATATCATCGTCTTCATTTCTCATATACACATTATATCCTTGATCGCTAATAGTTTTCATTTGTGTATTTTGTTGTTTTATTTTTTCTAATACTTTTTCTTGTAAATCTTCTTTATTTAAATTCTTGTAACTTAGCATCTCATTTATATCAACTAGTTTATTATCATCTAAATTGTAATTAAATGTTTGTATTATATTTCTTTGAGGATTACTTCCATCTTTATATTTACATCTTAATACTAATGATAAAATATTATTATTTACATATACAACATAATCTAAATTGAATATAGTATGTGAATTAGAACTTTTTACAATGTTCATAATTGTTTTTGCAAAAGTATTATATATTTCATTATTTATTTCTTTTGTAACATCATTTTCTAATTTAAATAATGGAATTTTTGCATTAATATCATAATTTGATTTATTTTCTTCAATATTATATGCACAATATACAATATCATTATAATTTATACCTGATTTTGCACTTGATTCTTCATTAATGGTATTTGTAAAGATATCATCAAAATTACTTTCTAAGTCCTCGTAATTATTTGTATCTTCTTGTTTATTAGAGCTAATAACATTCCTGTTTGTAATCTGTGCATAAACACCTATTGATATTGCTATGGCGCATATTAATATAATTGAAATAATTATTATAATCATTTTGTTTTTTACTAAAAAATATATTAATTTTTTCATTTGTTTCTCCTTTGTTTGATTATTATATCATTAAAAAAATATATATTCAACTTTTTCTTACGCATTCTTGACTATCAGCAAAATTTAATGTATTATAATAGATATACTTATGTAATAAAAGGCAGGAGATAGATATGTTATGTTCAAATTGCCATAAAAATATGGCTGTAATTTTTACTAAGAAAATAGATGGTGACAAAAGTTCTATGGAAGGACTTTGTTATAATTGTGCAAAAGAAAAGGGAATTAATCCATTAGAAATACTAGCAAAGCAAGCTAATCTTTCTGAAGAAGAGCTAAACGATATGTCAACACAATTTGAAAATTTATTTGAAGACCTATCAGAAAATATTAATATAGATGATATAAATGAAGATGATATACAATCAGGTGGTATTCCATTAGGTTCTATATTCTCTAATATGTTCAATAATAATTCATCTGAGCAAAATAGTAAAGATGGTAGTAATCCTAAAAAGAAAATAAAAACTGAAAAACGACCAAAAGAAAAAAAGAAAAGTTTCTTAGATATTTATGGAACTAATTTAACAAATAAAGCAAGAAAAAATGAATTAGATATTGTTATTGGTAGAGATAAAGAAATTGAAAGAATTATCCAAATACTAAATAGGCGTTCCAAAAACAACCCTTGTTTAATAGGTGAACCAGGTGTTGGGAAAACAGCAATTGCTCAAGGTTTAGCAATTAAAATAGCAGAGAAAAAGGTTCCTGCAAAACTTCTAAATAAAGAAGTATATCTGCTTGATATGACTGCTATAATTGCTGGTACACAATTTAGAGGCCAATTTGAAGGAAGAATGAAAACTTTAATTGATGAATGCAAGCAAGCTGGTAATATTATATTAGTTATAGATGAAATACATAATATAATAGGAGCAGGTGATGCAGAACATTCAATGAATGCAGCAAATATTTTAAAGCCTTCTTTATCAAATGGAGAAATTCAATTAATAGGAACCACTACTCTAAAAGAATATAGAAAATATATAGAAAAAGACTCTGCATTAGAAAGAAGATTTCAACCAGTTATAGTTGAAGAACCTAATATAGATGATACTATTGAAATTTTAAAGGGTATAAAAAAATATTACGAAGATTTTCATAAAGTAAAAATCTCTAATGATGTAATTGCTCAAACTGTTAAAATGTCTGAAAAGTATATACACGATAGATTTTTGCCTGATAAAGCTATTGATATATTAGATGAAGCATGCTCTAAGATTAATTTAAATAATAAAGAGCTATATGAATTAGAAGTATTAAAAAATAGACTTTCTAAAATTCAAGAAGAAAAGGAAGAAGCTGTTGAATCAGATTCTATAGAAGATTATCAAAAAGCAGCTGATTTAAAAACTGAAGAATGTAATATTCTAGAAAGAATAGAAGAATTAAACCAGAAAATTGAGTTAATAAGCCTTACAGTTAATGATATTGCTGAAGTAATTGAACATTCTACAAAAATACCTGTTAAAAAAATTACAGAAGCTGAAACAGTTAAGTTGTTAAATTTGGAAAAAAATTTACACAATAGAATAATAGGCCAAAATGTTGCAGTTGAAGCTGTATCCCGTTCTATTAGAAGAAATAGAGCTGGACTTCAAAGTACAAAAAGGCCACCTTCATTTATATTTGTAGGTCCAACAGGTGTTGGAAAAACTGAACTTGCAAAAGCTTTAGCTTATGAAATGTTTGGTAGTGAAGATTCAATGATTAGAGTTGATATGTCTGAATATATGGAAAGCCATTCAACTTCTAAATTAATTGGCTCTCCTCCAGGATATGTAGGCTATGATGATGCAGGACAATTAACAGAAAAAGTTAGAAGAAAACCATATTCTATTATACTTTTAGATGAGATTGAAAAAGCTCATCCAGATGTATTTAATATTCTTCTTCAAATATTAGATGATGGCAAACTTACAGATTCTCAAGGAAATACAGTAAACTTCGAAAATACTATAATTATTATGACATCAAACGCAGGTTCTAACTTAAATAATAACTCTATAGGTTTTGGAAAGCAAAGCTTAGATAAAGGAAAAATTGAAACAGCTTTAAAAGATGTATTTAGACCTGAATTTTTAAATAGAGTAGATGAAGTAGTTGTATTCGATAGCTTAACAAAAGAACAGTTGCTTCAAATAGTTGATTTACTATTAACTAATACATCAAAAGCTTTAGATAATAAAGATATAAAATTAGAGGTTTCTAAAGGGGCTAAAGACTATATATTGGAAAAGGGAACTGATTTAAAATATGGAGCAAGACCATTAAGACGTGCAATTCAACGATATATAGAAGACCCTATTTCTGATATGATACTAAAGTCAGAAGTACTTGCTTGTCAAATAATTTTAGTTGATTTTAATGAAAACAGTTTAGTATTTAATGTTAAATAAATATGGAGGAAATATGTTTAAGCAAATACCAAATATTCTTACAATTATACGTTTTTTATTAATACCAATAATTATAATATTCTCATTTCAGCATAATTACATTGCAACAATTATAGTACTTACTATTTCTGGGATTACAGATATACTAGATGGATATATAGCAAGAAAATTTAATTTTATAACTGATTTTGGAAAGCTTATGGACCCATTAGCAGATAAAATGACTCAGGTTGCACTTCTTGCTACACTAACAATACAAAAAATTATTC
>CANQWF010000021.1 GCA_947627485.1 uncultured Clostridia bacterium | reverse complement strand
GTTACCAGTCAGACTTAAAAATTAAAACAGTAGAGAAAATGTAGGGGTCGGCGCCCTCGACGACCCGCACTTCGAAGGCTTGCTAAAAATCCCAGTTTTATATCTCAACTGGGATTTCTTCATATATATTATATATTTCTCTATAAAAGTTTCTTCCTTGTTTTTTTAATGTTCCTATTATACTTTTCGCATTTAAATAATTTTCAATTCCTTCAAAACTATTGAAATATCCTGATACCTTTTGCTTTATTTTTACATGCCTTAAATCTCTTTCTGATACATTGTTATCAAATGGCATACTAAAATCATAAAGAAACATTAAATGATTTTCTTTATATTTTTTTAATCTATTTATTAATCTTTGTTCTTCTTGCCTTATATATTTTGATTTTACTTTTTTATTTTCTCTATAGCCTTCTTCTATTATTTCATCATATCTTTTTGTGTATCTTTCTATTTGTTCTAATTCTAATTTTCTTATTCCTTTGTCTATTAATTTCTTACGATATTCATTTAATGAACATAGTAGTGAACGCATTTTTTTTGCCCATTTATTTTTGGTGTTTTCATAGCACCCTTTTAAGTATCTTGAAACATGTACATTGCATTCTATATGCTTATTCCCATAATTATATATTAATGTTTCATGATCATGTACTAAATTTCCTGTATATCTATTTAATATATTTGTTTCTTCTATATATTTTTTCCCTTTTCCTTTTGTTGGAACAAAATATGTAAGTTCTTTAGTGGAGTAGTTTCTTACACATATATTTCTTCCGTTACACCTTCCACTTGTTCCATCTGTATACAGTATTTCTGAATTTAATATTTTTGTCTTTATATTTTCAATAATATTTGAACTCTTTTTGTTTAATTCTGACATAAAATTAATTATTGTTGATTTCTGCAATCCAATTGTATTATGTGTAATACTTCTTATTATATTTGCTAATCTTTCAAATGCTATTAGTCCTTCTGTATTTAATATTGCACATAATGTTTTTAGTTCATTACCATATTGTACATCTGTTTGAAATTCTTTCGGTATATTATATTTCCCTTTTTTATCTTTAAAAAATCTATATTCTTTTGCTATTACATTTACTTTTATATCTAATACATATTTTGATTTATATTCTTTTGCTATTTCTCCAACATTAATTACTTCATGTTTAAATTCTCCATTTTTTATTTTTTCTTCTACCGATTTCTTAGTTAAAGAGTGTCCTTTATGTCCTTTTTGCCCACCAATTTTTTTATTTGTTCTCTCTCTATTATTTGGAATATTTTTCTTAATATCACTAGAAGGTGGATTTGAAGAATTATTACTGTTGTTATTTAATTGTTTTTTTAGTCTATCATTATCATCTTTTAGTTTTTTATTTTCAGCTTCTAATTTCTCTACCTTGTTTTCTAAATTTTTAATTTTTTGATTTAAAATTTCTTTTTCTTTTTTAAATTCTTTTCTTTCTTGTTTTATTTCTTGTGATAAATCATCACATTTTTTCATAACTTCTTCTAATTGCTTAAAAACTTGATTATTGTAATTTCCACCTATCATGATTTATCACCTTCTTTCATTTATGATGTTATTATATATCATTAAACAAAAAAAGTCTGTAACACACATATTTTAATTGTATTACAGATTTTTTACTATTCACATTTTGGATGTGAATACTGTTGATTTATATTTGTTATATTTTTTCTTTATTGTATTTATTTTTGCAAATTCTTCGAATAAATTTCCTCCGGCATAGCCGGAGGTTTTTCCTTTCCGCCTAAAAGGCTTCTCTACTGGCTCCCACTAAAGTGGCCTTTGCGACTGACTCTTGCAATCGTCAGTCGCTACCCCTTAAAGGGGTCTATTTCTTCTAGTGTCATTTGTTGACTAATTTTATCTTCTCTTAACTGATTCGCTATATATTCTTTTATTTTTTTTGTGTTTTTGCCTACTGTATCTACGTAGTACCCTCTACACCAAAATTCTCTGTTTCTATATTTATATCTCATATTTCCCCATTGACTATATATCATTATGCTACTCTTTCCTTTTAAAAATCCCATTACACTTGATACACTATATTTCGGTGGTATACTCAATAACATATGTATATGATCAGGACATACTTCTGCTTCTATTATTCCTATCCCTTTCCATTCACATAGTCTCCTTAATATCTGCCCTATTTCTAATCTTTTGCTCTCATAGAAAACTTTTCTTCTATATTTCGGTGCAAAGACTATGTGATATTTACAATTCCATGTTGTATGTGATAAACTTTGTACATCGTTTATTTTGATTTCTTTCAAATTAAACATCTCCCTTCAATATATTTAAATTGCTTCCTGTCAGTCGCAATTTAAATTATATATGAAGGGATTTTTTGTGTCTACTCACCGCTTAAAGCTTTACCGAACCCCGAGACAATCTCGGGGTTTTAGATAACAAGAACGGGTCGTCGAGGGCGCCGACCCCTACATTTTCTCTACTGTTTTAATTTTTAAGTCTGACCAGTAACAAATAATCTAAAAAAATTTCATTAAACTATTGACATATTATAAAAAATAACTTATAATAAATTTCGCGTTAGAAAATGCTCCCTTAGCTCAGTTGGTCAGAGCAACCGGCTCATAACCGGTGGGTCCAAGGTTCGAATCCTTGAGGGAGCACCAACAAAAAATGTCATAGCAAAGCTATGGCATTTTTTCTATTCAATAAAAATGATATAATAATAATTAGCTTTTTAGGAAAGGAGCAAATTTATATGTGGATTTTATATGTGATTATTATAGTATTTCTACTATTAGTAGGAATGGCAAAACTAATTTTAAACATAGTTTTTGGAAAGAGATGTGATGGAAATCCTAAACTAAAATATTTTACAGTAGATGATTTTGAAGGATTAAATGCAAAACCTATTGAATTTAAATCTAACAAAGGGCAAATGTTAAGAGGAAATATATATACACATGAAGAAGTAAAAGAATATAAAGGACTTATAGTATTTGTTCATGGTATGGGAGGAGGACACTTAAGTTATACAACAGAAATAAATACACTTGCAAAAGCAGGATTTATTATTGTTGGATATGATAACACAGGAACATGTAGCTCAGAAGGTAAAAATTTGAAAGGCTTCTTCCAATCAGTAATTGATTTAAAATATGCATTGAAATTTATAGAAGAAAATGATGATTTAAACAAATATCCTATTGAATTAGTAGGACATTCTTGGGGTGCATATACAGTATGTCAAGTATTGCAATTTAAAACTAATATAAAAGCAGTTGTTGCAATGTCTGGATTCAATAATAGTTCAAAACTAATTTGTGATTCTGCAAGAGCTGAAACAAATGTTAATTTAAGCTTTTTAAGACCATTTATAACAATTATAAATTTCCTTACATTTGGTAGAAAAGGAATTATAAATACAGTAGATATTTTAAAGAATACAAAGACACCAGTGCTATTATTACATGGTAAATCGGATACTACAGTTTCTTTAGACAACAGTCTTATATTAAACAAAGAAACAACACAAAAAAATAGTAATTTAAAATGCATATCATATGAAGAGAGATTTCATAATGTATATCAGACAAAAGAATCTGAAGAGTATTTAAATACCACTTTTGGTAGCCTTACAGAATTAAGTAAGAAATATAAAGGAAAAATTCCAGAAGAAGAAGCAGATAAAATATATGATAATATTGATTATAAGAAGATTACAGAAGAAGACGAAAATGTTATGAATATGATAATTAATTTTTTAAATCAATTTGTTTAAATAAAATAGGAGGTTTTTATGAAAGTTGCAATAGGACAAGATAGTCATAGAATAGATTATGAAAATAAAGAGAAAAAACTATTACTTGGAGGAGTAGAATTTGATGAAGAATATTCTTTAAATGGAAATAGTGATGCAGATGTTGTACTTCATAGCATAACAAATGCAGTGTCTGGAATTACAAGTAAAAACATATTAGGAAAAGTATCAGATGAAATGTGCAAAAATGGAATTAAAGATAGTGAAGAATATTTAAAAGAGGCATTAAAATATTTAAAAGAACAAATTGTACATGTATCAATATCTATAGAGTGCAAAGTTCCAAAAATAACACCTAAGATAGAAGAGATGAGAAAAAATATTGCAAGAATATTAAGTATTTCTGAAAAATCTGTAGGAATAACAGCAACTACAGGGGAAGAATTAACAGAATTTGGAAAAGGAAATCGGAATAAATGTATTTACTTGTATTACAGTAGACTAAGATTATTAATTTGAATAATAAAAAAATAGGGAGTAATTATGGATACAGTTTATATAAAAGCAAGAGCAAAGGTAAATTTGAGTCTAGAAATATTAGATAAAAGAGAAGATAATTATCATAATTTAAAATCTGTTTTTCAAAAAATAAATTTATATGATGAAATATATATATACAAAACTAAAAATGATGATTTCGAATTAGATACTAATATTGAAGAATTAAATAATAAAGAAAATATAATATATAAAGCATATATAAAACTAAAAAAAAGATTTAAGGTAATTTCAGGAGTAAAAGTAGTATTAAATAAACAAATACCTATGCAAGCAGGACTTGCAGGAGGGAGTACAGATTGTGCAAGCTTTTTAATAGGTATGAATAAACTATTTAATTTAAATTTAAGTAAAGACCAAATTATTAATTTAGGTAAAAGTTTAGGAGCAGATGTAGTACCATGCATGTATAATAAAGCAGTACTTGCAGAAGGAATAGGAGAAATTATTACAAAAATAGATACTAATTTTAAGTATTATATTTTAGTGATAAAACCTGAAATTTCTTGTAACACAAAAGAGATGTATAATAAATTAGACAGCAAACAAAGAAGTTTAAAAATGGGCATTGCTGAAAATTTGATTAGTGCTTTAGAAAGCAACAATATTGAATTATTAGCAAATAATTTATTTAATTCATTTGAAGAGGTTGTAGATGCAGAATTAATAAAAGATGAACTTATAAATAATAGAGCTCTAGGAGCGCTATTGTCTGGATCCGGATCATGTGTTTTTGGCATATTTAGAAATAAAGAAGATGCAAAGTTTGCATATAAAAACTTAAAAGATAAATATAAAACGTATATATGTACTTCTTATAATTCTTCAAGGGAGGAAATATTATGATATTAAACAAAATAGTTACAGGGATAATATTAGTTGCGGGAAATAGCACAAGATTTGGAATGAATAGAAACAAAAACTTCGAACTTGTAAATAATAAAACTATATTGTCATACAGTATAAATGCTTTTGAGGATAATTCATATATAGATAATATAATTATAGTTATAAAAGAAGAAGATAGAGAAACTATAAAAAAAATCATAAATGAAGAACAAATTAACAAAAAAGTAGATATAGTAATTGGTGGAAATTCAAGACAAGAATCAGTATATAATGCAATAAAAGTTGCAACTTCAGACATTGTAATTATACATGATGGAGCAAGACCAGCAATAAAACAAGAATATATTAGCAAGTGCATTGAGGAAATGAATAGTTTTAAAGGTGTAACAATAGGTGTAAAATCTAAAGATACAATAAAAATTACTGACGATAATGGAATAGTAATTGATACGACAAAAAGAAGTAATACATGGATTATACAAACACCACAATGCTTTGATAGAAAAATATTATTAGATTTACATGAAAAATATAAAAATGATCAAGTAACAGATGATTGTATGATTCTCGAAAAAGCTGGATGTAAGATTAAGATACTAGAAGGAGATTATACAAATATTAAAGTTACAACTTATAGTGATATAAATATTATTAAAGAATTTTTAAGAAATGAATGAAAGATTTTTATAGTTATGATTTATTATATAAGTAATACGACTTTTTTTTAAATAATATTTTATTTTTTGACATTATGTGATAATATATAAGAAATAGATTGAAATTACTATTTAATTATGAGTTGATTTAAATATAATTAAAAAACATATGAACATAAAAGAATTATATAATGTGATATTAGTATAAAAAGATTGAATAGAAATTGTAGAATATTAGTAGATATATATTAAGCAAAGAGGTGGACTAATATATGTTATTTAAAAATGTCAATGAAGTGATACCTTGTGGAATGTTTTCAAAAGAACATTTTATTTTACTTGCGATAACAACATTTTGCATAGTAATTGCATTAAAATATACAAAAAATATGAAAAAAGAAAAAGTAAAAAATTTAATTAAAAAAATTACAATTATTTTATGGATTTTGGAAATAATAAAAATAGTATTTAATATAATCAACTATGGAATTAGAGATGTAAACAAATATGTACCATTATATTTTTGTAGTCTTATACTTTATGCAGGAATTTTTAGTGGATTTTGCAAGGGTGTACTAAAAAAGGTGGGAGATGTATTTTTATCTACAGGTGGAATTATAGCAGGAATGGTATTTTTAATAATCCCACTTACATCGCTTACAAATTATCCAGCAATTCATTTTATAAGTATACACAGTTTTATATTACATGGAACTATGGTATATATAGGATTATTAATGTTAATTACAAGATATACAACAATTGAGAAGAATGATATTATATATTATTCTTCAACAATTATTGGAATAAGCGGTATAGCTTATATAGTAAATATGATATTTAATAGTAACTTAATGTTTATATCACAAAACTATCCTGGGACATTTATAGAGATAATATATAATTTATCTGGTATCATGTTCCCAATAGTTATGGTTATATTACAAGCTACATTACCATTCTATATTGTTTATATAGCATATCAAAAATTAAAGGATAAAAATATAGAAAATGTTAATATTAAGATTAATGCACAATCAGATAATAAAGAAGAAATATACAGTCATTAACTTAATTAAACAAGGAGGATAAAATGAGCGTTACAAAAATAACAAGTGATAATTTTGAGCAAGAAGTTTTAAACTCAAGCAAAACAACTATTGTAGACTTTTATGCAGACTGGTGCATGCCATGTAAAATGATGTCACCAATAATTGATAAAATAGCTGAAGAAAATGATAATATAAAAGTAGGAAAAATAAATGTTGATGAAGAACAAGATTTAACAATGCAATATAATGCAACAGCAATTCCAACCATAGTAATATTTAAAGATGGAAAAGAAAATAAAAGATTTGTAGGAGTAACAGATAAAGAAACAATATTAAATGAGTTAAAATAGTAGGGACGCATGATTGTGTCCTATATTTTTTTTGAATAGGGAAAATCTGCGATTTTCCCTATTCAAAAAAATGATGTAATTGCTATCGCCTTTGAGATTTGCAAATTTTATTCACAAACTTAAATCGACGAAAACAAAGTAATATTTCAATTCTATGACAATTATTGCAGATAACAAAGTAATATGTTAAAATTATAAAGATTTATAACAAATATTGAGATTAAGTTAAGGGAGACAAAAATTGGAACAACAGAACGTCAAATATGTAAATAAATTTATAAAAATATATCCTTTTTTAAAAGGTGCTACAGATGATTTATTATTTTATACAGCAATTGATACATTATTTTTAACAATAGCTAAAGGATTAACATCTCAGCAAATTGTTTTTTTAACAACAGTATCATCAATTTTTTCATTAATTTGTAGAGCAACATTAATAAAAATTATTAAAAAAATTGGAAATACAAAATCTGTTAGATTAGGAATGGGACTTCTATTACTATCAAGTATTTTTATAACATTTGGGAAATATTATTTTTGGATTTTAATAGGAAAAATGATTTACGAAATGGCATTTGTATTTAAAGATATGGAAGGAGTAATGCTAAAAAATAATTTAACAGTTATAGGTAAAACAAATGATTATGCAAAAGTAACAAATAAAAATATGAATGTATATGCATTTTTAACACTAGTTATAGCATTGTTCTCTGGAATATTATTTAATATAAATCCATATTTACCAATGTATTTATGTATAATGGTTTGTTCTGTTGCTTTTATAATGTACATATTTAATTTGAAAGATGTATCTAAAAATAATATTCTAGATATAGAATATAAAACAGAAAGAATAAAAATTAGTAAAATAATATGGGTCATTTTAGTAAGTTATGCAATATATTATGGATTAATAGTATCCGGACAGGAAAATGGAAAATTATTAATTCAATATGAATTACTAGATATTTACGATGTTTCAAAAGTTTCAATTTATTTAGGTATAATTGTTTCTATTTCTAGATTATCAAGATTTATAGGTTCTGTAATTTTTGGAAAAGTTTATTACAAAATAAAAAATAAAGCATTATTGGCGTTAACAAATATGTTATTTTTATCTTTTGCATTTTTGACTATAGGGTATTTTACGAAATTTATATTATTAAAGTTTACATTAATGACAATAGGTTTTTGCATAATACTTGCTGTTAGAGATCCTTTTGCATTATACACAAGCGATACAATTTTAAAATTAGTTAAACCGCAAGAAGCACAAGAAGCTATTTCATATTTGCAATTTGCAAGAAAACTTGGTACTACAATTTGTACTTTTTTAGCATCGGCAATTTTATTGAAATGGGATATGATATATGTAATAATTGTATTAGGAGTTTTAGCAATAATAGAAATATTTATAGGAATTAAATTATATTCAATGTTAAATATTAGGAAAGAAAGGACACAATAATAAAAAAAGTGGCCAATAATATAAACAAAATTATAGCAAAAAATAGATATTGTATATTAAATTTCTATATGATAAAATATAGTATAATTATGTAGAATGAAATGGAGAAATAAAATGAAAAGATTAGTAACAATTCAAGATATATCATGTGTAGGAAAGTGCTCTCTTACAGTAGCCCTTCCCATAATTTCAGCAATGGGAGTAGAAACTGCAGTTATTCCAACAGCTGTACTTTCAACGCATACAATGTTTAATAATTTTACATTTAGAGATTTAAGTAATGATATACCTGAAATTGCAAAACATTGGAAAGAAGAAAATATTAATTTTGAAGCAATTTATACAGGATATTTAGGTTCAATTGAGCAAATTGATATGCTTAAAGAATTTTTTAAAGAATTTAAGACGGATGATAACTTTATATTCATAGATCCAGTAATGGGAGATAATGGAAAGTTATATACTGGGTTTGATCAAAAATTTGCATTAGAAATGAAGGAATTATGCAAAATGGCTGATATAGTGGTTCCAAATCTTACAGAAGCAAGTTATATGTTAGAAAGAGAATATAAAGAAAAATATACAGAAAATGAAATAAAAGATATATTAATAGAATTAACTAATTTAGGACCTAAGCAAGCTATACTTACAGGTGTTAGCTTTAAGGATAATGAGTTAGGGGTTATGTCATATAACAAAGAAACTAAAGAATACTTTACATATTTTAGAGAAAAAATTCCTGTTAAATACCATGGAACAGGAGATGTATTTTCTAGTACATTAGTTGGGGCAATTTTAAATAATAATTCCTTAGAAAAAAGTCTAAAAATTGCAGTAGATTATGTATGGGAAACAATATTAGATACATACAAAGAAAAGAAAGAAAATGCTTATGGAGTTAATTTCGAGAAAAAAATACCATATTTAATATCTATGATTTAAATGTAAAAATATATGGAGGTTTAAATGAAAATATCATTTTATTCTAATTTCTTAACACATCATCAATTGCCATTTTGTTTAGAAATGTATAAAAAATATGGAAATGATTTTAAATTTATTTCAACAGTTAAAATATCAGAAGGAAGACTAAATTTGGGATATAAGGATATGGATAATGACTATCAATTTGTTTTAAAGGCTTATGAAAGTGAGGAAAAACATAAAGAAGCTATGAGACTTGCTTTAGATAGTGATATTGTTATAATAGGATCTACTAAAACAGATGAATTTGCAACAGAAAGATTAAAACAAGATAAATTAACGTTTAGATATTATGCCAGAATATTTTACAAAGGAATATTTAGTATATTTGACTTTAAAAACTTAAAAATAGTATATAACAAACACTTTAAATATAGAAAAAATAAAAATTTATATTTATTATGTGCAAGTAGTTATGGACCAAAAGATTTTAATAAATTTGGTATGTATATAAATAAATGCTTTAAATGGGGATATTTCCCTGAGACAAGATTTTATAATGAAAAAGAACTAATGTTAAAAAAACAAAATGATATAATAAATATTATTTGGGTAGGACGTTTTATAAAAGAAAAACATCCAGAAACTGTAATAAAATTAGCAAAAAAATTAAAAAAGAATAAGTACAAATTCCATATAAAAATGATTGGTAATGGTATATTATTTAATGAAATAAAACAACAAATTAATAGAAATAATTTAATAAAAGAAATTGAGCTTGTTGGAGCTGTGAGTGCAGAAAATGTAAGAGATTATATGGAAAAATCTAATATATTTATATGTACCAGTGACAAAACAGAGAGATGGGGAGTGGTACTAAACGAAGCAATGAATAGTGGATGTGCAGTTGTTGCATATAAAGGGATAGGTGGAGTACCGTTTCTTATAAAAAACAATAAAAATGGTTATTGTTATTCTAATTTTAAAGATTTATACAATAAAACTGCTGAGTTAATTGAAAATAAAGAAAAGAGAGAAGACTTTTCTATAAATGCATATAGAACAATATCAAATACATGGACAGCTATTAATGCAGCAAATAGTTTAGAATTATTAATAAATTCAATTATAAATAAACAAAAAAATCCGATAGTGGAAGGACCTGGAAGCAATGCATATCCAGTATAAAACATACAAGGAGGAAAGTATGAGTATTATAGGAATAGATATAGGAAGTACAACAATAAAGATAATTGAATATAAACATAAAAAAATAATCAATAATAATATTTCGATGAATAGAAATGTAGAAGAAGTATTAGAGCAATTTATACAATCTAATAATATAGATATTAATAATATAGAAAGAATAGTCTTAACAGGAATAGGAGCAGATAAAATAAAAGAAAACAAATATAATATTCCAATGGAGACAGTAGAAGAATTTGTTGCAGTTTCTACTGGTGGGTTGCAATTAGCAAACAAAGAAGAAGCACTTATAGTTAGCATTGGAACAGGTACTGCGCTTGTAAAAGCAAACAAAGAGGGATTTAGACATTTAGGTGGAACTGGAGTTGGAGCAGGAACTCTAATGAAATTATGTAAGAGGCTTGTTAATGCAGATTCATTTGATGAGATAGTAGAACTTTCAAAAAAAGGTGATTTATCTAAAATAGATATAAGAATTTGCGATAGAACAGACAAAGAAATAGATACACTACCACCAGATTTAACACTTTCAAATTTTGGAAATCTAGCAGAAGATGCAACAGATTCAGATATAGCTCTTGGAATATTACATATGATATTTGAAATTATAGCAATGATGGCAGTTTTTGCAACTAAAAATGATAAAGTAAGAGAAGTTATATTAATAGGAAACATAGCAACAATTCCTTGTGTTAAACAGCTATTAAAGCAGATAGAAGAGCTTCATAATATAACGTTTATAATACCAAAAAACGCACAATATGCAGTTGTAATTGGTGCGATAGAAAGTTTAACAAAAAATAATTATTAAACATTGACAAAGAATTACTTTTAATAGATAATTAATATAGTAAAACTTAAGGTAAAAGTATTTAAAGTTACAAAGGAGGAAATAAATGTACATATTCAATAAGATTACGGTAAATCCACAATTACCTAAAAAAATAGAAAAATTATCAGAGATATCTAATAATTTATGGTGGTCATGGAATACAGAATTTCTAAAATTATTTAAACAAATCGATATAGATTTATGGGAAAAAATAGGAAGGAATCCAGTAAAATTTTTAAAACAAGTAGATCAAGAAAAATTAGAAGCCATATCAGAAAATCCTGAATTTTTAAAAGAATACAATAAAAATGTAGAAAATTTTGAAGGATATATGAATAGTAAAAACACCTGGTTTAGTAGAACTTATCCAGAAAATAAAAATAATTTAATTGCATATTTTTCAGCAGAATATGGATTAGATGAAATTCTTCCTATCTATTCAGGAGGTCTTGGTATTCTTTCAGGAGACCACTTAAAATCTTCAAGTGATTTAGGTCTACCATTAGTGGCAGTAGGGCTATTATATAAAAATGGATATTTCCATCAAAAGATAAATAATATAGGCATGCAAGAGAGTGAATATCATGATATAGATTTGAATAATCTACCAATTACTCCAGTAAAAAGAGAAACAGGGGAAGATTTAATAATACAAATAAAAATGCCAAATTCAAGATTATATCTTAAAGTTTGGAAAATATCAGTTGGTAGAATTAATTTATATTTATTAGATTCAGATATAGAAGAAAATTCTGATGAATATAAAGGAATAACTTTAAGGTTATATGGTGGAGACCAAGAAATGAGAATACAGCAAGAAATAGTATTAGGAATAGGTGGAGTAACTTTACTAAAAGAGCTAGGACTTAATCCAACTATATATCATATGAATGAAGGACATTCATCTTTCTTAGTATTGCAATTAATAAAAAATATAATGGAAGAAAAACAAGTTTCATTTAATATAGCAAGGGATATAGTTACTGCAAAAACAGTATTTACAACACATACACCAGTACCAGCAGGAAATGATATATTCCCAATAAGCTTGGTAGAAAAATATTTCAAAGATTACTGGAAAAAACTTGGTATATCTAAACAGGAATTTTTAGAATTAGGAATGAAACCAAAAGAAGAAAACAAAACAACTTTTAATATGGGAATACTTGCATTAAAAATTGCTGGAAAGAAAAATGGAGTAAGCAAATTACATGGAGCTGTATCAAGAGAATTATTTGGAGATGTATGGCCAGAAATAGCATCAAATGAATCTCCTATTACATATGTAACAAATGGAGTACATACTTGTACATGGCTTGCACCAACATTAAAAGATTTATATAATAAATATTTAGTGCCTTTCTGGCAAGATAAAATACATTCAAACGAAATATGGGAAAAGATAAATAATATTCCAAATGAAGAATTATGGAAAGAACATCAATTTAGAAAAGAAAAACTATTAAGTGTAGTAAAAGAAAATGTAACAAATAGATTAAGAAGATATGGAATGCATTATGATGAAATTAAAGAGATTACATCAAAATTAAACCCAAATGCACTAACAATAGGATTTTCGAGAAGATTTGCAACATATAAAAGAGCAACATTAATATTTAAAGATTTAGAAAGAATAACACAAATATTAAATGATGAGTCAAAACCAGTACAATTAATATTTGCAGGAAAAGCTCATCCTAAAGATATAGAAGGTCAGAATTTAATAAAAAGAATACATGAAATATCAATGATGCCACAATTTAAAGGAAAAATATTCTTACTTGAAGGATATGATATGGCTATGGCTAGACACTTAATATCAGGTGTAGATGTATGGCTTAATAATCCAAGAAGACCAATGGAAGCATCTGGAACAAGTGGAGAAAAAGCTGCTGTAAATGGAGTTGTAAATTTTAGCATTCTAGATGGATGGTGGGCAGAAGGATATAATCAAAAAAATGGTTGGGCAATTGGAACAAATGCAGAATATTATTCTTACGAAGAACAAGACAACGCTGACAGTGATAGTATTTATAGTACTTTAGAAAATAAAATAATACCAGCATATTATAATAAAAAAGATGGAATTTCTGAAGAATGGCTTAGATATATGAAAAATTCTATAATTTCAACAGGTGGAAATTATAGTATGGCAAGAATGATTACAGATTATACTAGCAAACTATATATTCCACTATGTAATTTAACTAATAATTATTTTAATAATTTGGAATTAGTTACCGAATATAATAAAATAAAGAATGATTTATATTCAAATTGGGATGATATAGAAATTACTCAAAACAATAATCTTGATAATATTTCAATGGATGCTGGAAAAAACATAGAAGTATCTTGCAATGTTAAATTACCTAACATAAGTGAAGAAAACATTGAAGCCCAAGTTTATTATGGAAAAATACTAGATAATGGAACAATAGAAAATATTAGTATAATTCCAATGAAATTAGTAAGCAGTAATAACGAAGAAAAAGTATATACATATAATGCAAAAATAGAATTAAAAACAGGTGGAAATTACGGTTATACATTTAGAGTAATGCCTAAACATGAAATGTTATTAGACAGTAGCAACTTAAATTTAATAAAATGGATAACAAAATAAAACATATCAAATTGAATAAAAAATTAAATTAATAAAATTCATAAGACAAGTTCCCCTTTAATATAATTTTATAAAGTGATGCTATATTGCTTTATAAAAAAGGGGGATTTATTATGAAAAAGAAGTTTTGTTCTGCAATTTTCATTTTTTTAGTTATTATATCTACATTTTTATATGTTTCATTTGCAGCAGAAAATGATGGATATTCTTTTAAAATAGAATATGATGGTAAAGTAGAAGAAAACGTACCAAAGAATGCAAATGTAAGTTTAATTGGAACAAATGCTAAGCAGTATGATAAAGTAAGAATAAAAGTAGAAATTGAAGGACCTGCAACACCTAAAATATTGGCAACAGATTCACAAAATGTAACTTATGATATAGCACAAATTGGCTATTGGGGACCAGATGTTGGTTTTCAAGTAGGAGGAACATTTGAAAATGTAACACCAGTTATTGTAACATATCCAAAAGCAGGAAATTATACAATTAAATTATCATTAGTAGATGTAAGTAGTGAAGAAAAAGTTATTACATCTGAAGATTTTACAACAAATGTAGAAGAAGTAGCACAAGAGATAGAAGATAACAATGTAATAAATAATACTGTTGAAGAAATACCACAAACAGGAGTAAGCATTTGGACATATATAGCAACAATAGTTTTAGCAGTTGTTTTATTATATGGAGTATTTAGAGTATTTAAAAAATAATTTTAGTCACCATTTAGATTTGTGATTCATATTATATATGAGCTTAAGATTACTTAAGTGAATATATTTAATAAAGTAAAGGTGATTAACTTGAAAAGTAGAATAATAGTAATTAATAATATAAAAATTATATATGTATTGTTAATTGCTATTATTTTTATTGCCTTCTTAGCAGTAAAAATAATGGCAGTTAAGAATGTTGATAATAATATAGGTAATAATATACAAGAAGAGCAAAGAATAGAAAAAGAATCTAAAGAAATAATTAATACAAATGCAAATACAGAAACAGATATTAATAATAAATTAAAAATAGATTTTCCAACAGAAATAGAACGGTATAAAAGTTGTTGGAAAAGTAGAAATACCAAAGATTAATTTAGTTACATACATATTAGCAGAAACAAGTAAAGAAACACTTAATAAATCTGTTACTAAGCTATGTGGACCAAAAGTAAATGGAGTAGGAAATGTATGTATAACTGGTCATAATTACAATAATAAAAATATGTTCAAAGACATAAAAAAATTAGAAAAAGGAGATAGTATATTCATTACAGATATAAAAGGAAATAAAGTTGAATATTTGGTATATGATGAATACACAGTATATCCAAAAGAAACTGGATATTTATCTCAAAATACAGCAGGAGAAAGAGAAATAACATTAATAACATGCACAACAGGAGCAATAAAAAGATTAATTATAAAAGCAAGAGAATATTATGATTAAGATATCATAATAATTATTAAAAAGTATTGCAAAATAAAATACAAACAATATATAATATAAAATATAATAAAAAAAAGAAGGGAAAAGTATGAGAAAAACTAAAATTGTATGTACTTTAGGACCAGCTACAGATGATTCTAAAGTGCTTAAAGAATTAATGCAAGCAGGCATGAATGTTGCAAGAATTAATTTTTCACATGGAAATTATAAAGACCAAGCAGAAAGAATTAATTTATTTAAATCTGTAAGAGAAGAATTAGGACTACCTATACCACTTTTATTAGATACACAAGGACCTGAAATAAGAATTGGAAAATTTAAAGAATCAAAAGTATTCTTAGAAAATGGAAAATTTTTTACTTTATTAAATGATGATGAATTAGGAGATGAAACAAAAGTATCTATAACATATAAAGATTTATATAAAGACGTTGAAATAGGTAAAACAATATTAATTAATGATGGGACAATAGAATTAAAAGTAAAAGAAATAATAGATAAAGATATAGTATGTGAGATTATCCAAGGAGGATATTTAACAAATAGGAAAAGTATAAATGTTCCAGATTTAGTTTTGAACCTACCTAGTATAACTCAAAAAGATATAGATGATATAAAATATGGTATAGCAACTGGATTTGATTATATAGCAGCATCTTTTGTAAGAAAACCACAAGATGTTTTAGCTATAAAAGAAGTTTTAAAAGATAATGGCGGGGAAGATATAAAAGTTATATCTAAAATTGAAAATAGAGAAGGAATAAATAATTTTGATGAAATATTAAATGTATCAGATGGAATTATGGTTGCAAGAGGGGATTTAGGTGTTGAAATACCAATGGAAGAAGTTCCTATTTATCAAAAACAATTTATCAAAAAGACTTATGCACAAGGAAAGCCAGTAATTACTGCAACTCAAATGTTAGAATCAATGATAACAAATTCTAAACCAACAAGGGCAGAAGTAAGTGATATAGCAAATGCAATATATGATGGAACAAGCTGTATAATGCTATCAGGAGAAACTGCAACAGGTAAATATCCTGTTGAATGTGTTAAAGTAATGTCAAAAGTAGCACTTGCAATAGAAAAATCCCTAAAATATTGGAAAAGATTTAAGAACAGAAATTACGAATTAGAAAAGTTTGATTATAATTTTAATATGAATTATTCTGTATGTATGTCTGCTGCAAATATAAAAGCAAAAGCAATAGTTGCATATACAAACACAGGAGATACACCAAGAACTGTATCTAGTTTTGGACCAGAATGTCCTATATTTGCAATAACAGAAAACGAAAGAACATATAGACAACAAGGACTATGTTGGAATATAATACCTAAATTATTTAATCATCAAAAAACTATTGATGAGTTAGTATATTTAGGAATAGATACTCTGAAAAAAGAAGGTATTTTGCAAAAAGGTGATACAGTTGTAATAGCAGGAGGAGCAAAAGCAGTGTCTGATTTATCAGATAATGAAGCAAGTGTAAATAGCTCTATGGGAGGAATTGTAAAGATATAAAAAGGAGATAATAATTTATGAATAATAAAGTTTTAAAAACAATTATAATAATTACAATAATATTATTAATAATGATAATATTAGCTTTTACATGTAAAAACATGGAGCAAAAAAGTGATACTACAAATACTAGTAATAACATTTCTAATAATAATTATATACAAAATATAGAAATGGATTATATAGAAGAAGATAAAGTAAAATTTAAAGCAGATTGTTTAATAATGGACGATATAAATTTCAGCTTAGTGCTTGACTTTATTACAGATAGTAGCGTAGAGAATTTTGAAGGAATATCTTTACAAGGATTAGAAATAATGGATGATAAAAAGAATCAAATATATATTCCCTCTGAAGATCAAAACATTTGGACAAAAAATATAGCATTAATGGCAGATAATTGGGAAGTAATTGAAAAGAGTGGAAATAGTTTAAGACAAGTAATTCACTTATATTCAAACAATTTTCCTAAAAGTAATAAAATATATGTAAGCTTTGATAGAATAGTATTATATAATGTAAATCAAGGCAATCCAAAAACAATAGAATATGAAGGAGATTATAAATTAGAATTTGATGTACCAAAAGAAATAGCAGAAAGAAATACTATAGAATATACAAACGATTCAAGTGAAATAATAAAAAATGTAAAATTAACAAATACTGCACTGGCAGTTACTGTAGATTCAGATGGATATATATCAACTGATGATAATTATACTGTTACAGACGATAAAGGAAATGTATATACTCTAATAAATACTTTAAGAATATTTGATATAAAAAATGTTTTTAAAAGTGTAGCAGATAAACAAGTTTTAATTTTTAATATGACAATAGAAAATCAGTGTGATAATTTAACATTAAAAAGTCCAAACGGACAAACATATATATTAACTAAAACAGAAATATAAAAATAATACTTAAAAATTATTAAAAAATAAAGGATAATATGTATCCTTTATTTTTTGTTGTATAGGAAAAATCAAAGATTTTTCTATACAACAAAAAATGCTATAATCGCTATCGCCTTTGAGATTT
>CANQWF010000020.1 GCA_947627485.1 uncultured Clostridia bacterium | reverse complement strand
GTAACGGAATTCGCGTTGGAAACAAATAATTATAACCTTCCCTAAAGAACCTAAAAAACAAACTACAATTTATTTAATAAAAAAAGTTTCATTCAACAAAAAAACAACTGCATATATTTATGCAGTTGCTTAAATTCTATTTTTATTAATCTTCTTTTATCTCTTTCAATAACTCTAATTGAGAAATAAGTAATGATTCCATTTTTGCTTTATATACATCAAATTTCTTTTTTAAATCTTCTAATTCTTTTTCTTTAAGTATTATTTGTGCATTTAATTCTTCTACTGAATTCTTTGCATCAAGCTCAGCATCTTTTATTATTTGTTCAGCTTGTTGCTTTGCAACAAGAGTTATTTCTTCTGCTGTTTTTTGTGCCATTATTAATGTGTTTTGTAATGTACTTTCTATATTTTTATATTTACCTACATCACTATCTAACTCTTCTCTTTTTTCTTTTAATTCTGCGTTTTCTTTATATAACTTTCCATATTCAATAGTTAGTTCATCTAAAAAGTCATCTACCTCATTTACATCGTATCCATTCATCATTTTTTTACTAAATCTTTTATTTTCTATATCTAATGGTGTTAACATTATATTTCCTCCTTATTCCTTATGTAATAAAAGGGCATACTTGTATGCCCAATATATTAAATATTACTAATTATTTTTAAGCCATGAAACTGAAAGTTTGTTTTTTATTTCTTCTCTAGCCAAATCACTTGCTATTTCATAATTAACTGGTGCTACTAAAAATATTGCATTTGATACCTTTTGAATATGTCCATCTAATGCATGTACTGCACCACTTATAAAATCAACTATTCTTCTTGCAACATCTTTATTTACATATTCAAGATTTACAATTATTGATTTTTTCTCTTTTAAATAATTACAAATTTCTTCTGACTGCTCAAATGATGTTGGTTGTGTTATTACCATTCTTACCTGTTGTTGTCCTGGCATATTTACAACTTTGTTGTTTCTTCTTCCAAAAAAACTTTTTTCTTCTGGCTCTTCTTGTTCTATTTCCTTATCGTAATTATACTCATATACATTTTCACTTTCGTTTTCTATAGATTCTTCTTCGTTTGCTGCATCTACTCCTAAAAATCCCCATACTTTATTCATAATTGCTCCTGACATTTTTACAAAACCTCCTAAAAATTTCTCCTTCGTAATTTTTCTAGTAATAGTATCTATCTTTTTTTTAATATTGTCAATAGTTTTTGCGTTTGTAATTGAATTTTAATCTTATTGTAATATGTTTGTAATATTACTGTTATATTTCTGGGTTGATTACTATTTCGTCATATATAGAAATTTTCTTCATATTAATTATATCTTCTGTTGTATATCCTAAATCTTTTAATTCTTCATTATCATAGCTTCCAATAATACAATAATTATCATTTTCTTTTAATATCTCTACTAAAATTTTATCTTGGTAACCTGCTCTATTTCTAACTACATAGCTTAAACCATTTTCATAATAAATAGCTAATTTAGGTACTTTTAATCCTTCGTATTTCCACCAAATTACATCAAATGTTATTTTTCGATAATCTATTAATTTTTCGACACAATCTCTTATATTAAACACTATTAAAACAGATTTGTTCTCTTGTTTTGAAACATATGCTACCGTTGCCTCTATTTCGTCTTGTGTTGATAATCTTAAAGTAGCTGTTTTTCCTATTTCTGCATCTTTTGCTTCATCAGAATTAAGTATAGTAGCAATATAGCATTCATAATTGTTTATAACTTTTCCTTTTTCATTACTTGTTGTTACTATTTGTCCAGTTTCTAAATCTAACTCTTCAAGCATATTTTTATTTAAATCTTTAAAATTATTTGGTGTTAATGTTTCTTCTAAACCGTCAACTCTATATGAAACAACTCCAGATATTGGAGCAGTAATATATTCAGAATTTTGTTTTAGTTTGTTTTGATAGTTATCTCTTTCTTTAATTAATCCATTAATATATGAACCTGCTTTGCTTAAATCTCCAGCTATCTTAGATTTTTTTAATATGTATGTATTTATATCTTTTTTATACTCTGATATCTCTTGAATATTATTTTTTGATTTAAGTCCATCTATTTTTGTTTCTATCTGATTTTCAATTGCTTTTATATCATCAGGAAACAAATTGTCTTGTCCAAGTAATGCTTCTTGTATTTTATTATTTAAATCATCAATTTTACTATTAATTTCTTCTTCATTATCATTTTTATATCTAAATATTTGACTTCCCTTAGAAACTTTTTCTCCTTCTGCTTTAATTTGTACTATTCCTTTTTCTGAATTTTTCCCTTTTGCAATTTTTTCATCCCTTATTACATAGCCGGGTGGCACTTTCTTCGTCATAAATTGTTCCGTTTTCAATCATGACCATATCAGTTGGTACAATAATTAAGTTTATAATTTTATATAAAGCATATACAACTAATATTATAGCAATAATAGGAATCAATATTTTAACTATATTATTTATTTTTGTTTTTTTCTTCGTTTTTTTACCCTTTTTTGTAGCCAATTATTATATTCCTCCTTTGTTTGTAAGGGGATGCATTTTACCCTTGGTTTTTCTTTAAGTATAATATAAATCTTATTTAAAGATAACTTTTTATATCTATTCTTTAATTCTTTGTATTATCGTTTTAATATTTTTTTCTAGGCTGTCCATACCGTTTAACCAATATGTTTCTTTGTTTTTCTTAAACCAAGTTATCTGTCTTTTTGCATATCTTCTAGTCTCCATCTTTATTTTTTCTATCATTTCTTCTTTAGTAATATTTCCTTCTATATATTCTACAACTTCTTTGTATCCTAATCCTTGCATTGCTGTTGGAAATTCTTTGTATTCTTTCACTATATGCCTTACTTCTTCTATTAATCCGTCTGCTATCATTTTATCTACTCTTTTATTTATTCTATTATATAAAAGTTCTCTATCCATATTTATGGCAAAGACCTTATAATCATATTCTACACCTTTTTTTCTAGATTCTATATTTTGCTCTGTTTTTGTTTTTCCTGTTTTATGGTATATCTCTAGAACTCTTATTATTCTCTTTTTATCATTTTTGCTTATTTTTTTCATTGCTTCTGGATCTATTTGCAAAGCATAATTATATAATTTTTCTAATCCTTCAGTTTCTGCAATTTCATTTAGCTTGTTTCTATATTTTTCATCTATCTCTTCTTCTTGAAAATCTATTCCATATATTAAAGAATCAATATATAACCCCGTTCCGCCACAGATTATAGGAACTTTCCCTTTATCTAAAATTTTTTGAATACAATTTTCCGCTTCCTTTTTATATGTAGAAACACTATATCTTTTGTTTGGATATACAACATCTATCATATAGTGCTCAATTTCTTGCATCTCTTCTTTAGATATTTTAGCTGTTCCTATATCCATTTCTTTATATATTTGCATAGAATCAGCTGATATTATTTCTCCATTTATCTTTTTTGCTAGCTTAACAGCTAGATTTGATTTTCCAGATGCAGTTGGTCCTGCAATTACTATTACTGTAGGCTTTTTCATTTTACTTTCCTTTTATTCATTTATATTTTATTTGGTTTACCTTCTACTAAATTTTCTTTCTATATCATTTTTACTCATTTTAATTGCTGTAGGTCTACCATGTGGACATGTAAATGGATTTGGCAAAATTAATAATTGTTGCATTAAATTGTCTACTTCTTCTTTGTCTAATTTCATATTAGCTTTTACTGCTGCCTTACATGCTACGGTACTAATAAACTTATCTTCTTTTTCTTGTGTTGCAGTTATTGCTACTGTATCAATTTCATCTAATAATTGTATAAATAATTCTTTTGTATCTAAATCCATACATAATGATGGAACACCAATTAATCTTATAGTGTTATCGCCAAATTCTTCAAATATAAAACCTGCTTTTCTAAATAAGTCTGTATTTTCTTTTACGATTTCCTTTTCTTTATGTGAAAGGTTTATTATATCTGGCAATAACATTATTTGAGACTCTTTTTCTGTATCACTATAAAAATTTTTCTTAACTTTTTCGTACATTATTCTTTCATGTGCAGCATGTTGATCTATAATATATATTTCGTCTTTTATTTCTATAACAATATATGTAGAGAAAAGTGCTCCTATATATTTGTAATTAGGTACTCTTGTATATTTTTCATCTTGTTCAAATACTGAAATGTTTTCCATAGAATCTAGTTTTACTTTTTCTACTTGTTCCTTTTCTATCTCTTTCTTTTCTGGAAGCTTTCCAAATGTTTTTACATACATCTCATCAAAGCCTTCTTTAGGTTCTTCTGAAATTCTAGGAGATTCATTCATATCTTTTTGTAAATTTATTATACTTGTTGCTCTGTCTATTTGTTCTTCTGTTGGTAACTTAAATTCTTCTTTATTATTTTCTACCTTTGGTTCTTCTTTAATCTCTTCTTTTCCATTCTTCTTATTATATAACTCTTGTATTGCATTTGTGTTATCTATAATATTATCTTCTTGTTTCTCTATATTTTTCTTTTTAAATAAGTTAATAAAACTTGGCATTTTTATTGTTTGATCTTTAAAGTCTTTTTCTTCTTCGTTTTGTTCTACCGTATCATTATTATCATCTTGTACACTTTTGCTCTCTTCTTCTATTTCTTTTTCTGGACTACTTACTAATTCTTCTTTAAGCAAACTTTCTCTAATTGCATGATAAACTGCTTTAAATACTTTTTGTTCTTCTGACCATCTTATTTCTAGTTTTGTTGGATGTACATTAACATCAATTTTTTTAGGTTCTATCTCTATATTTAAAACTAAAAATCCAAATTTTCCTATAGTCAGTAATCCTTTAAAGGCTTGCTCAACAGATGCTGATAATGTTTTATCTTTTATATATCTTTTATTAACAAAAAATATTTGATAACTTCTATTATTACGTGCAATTTCTGGTTTTCCAACTACACCTTGTACCTTTATATCTTCATACTCATAATTAACTGGAACAACACCTTCTGCAATTTCCTTTCCATATATATTATAAATTACATTGTTTATATCTCCATCCCCAGTTGTTTGTATAACTGTTTTTGTACCACTTATTAATTTTATAGAAATGTTAGGGTTAGCAAGTGCAATTCTTGTAACTGCATCTTCTATATATCCAGCTTCTGTAAAGTCTTTTTTTAAAAATTTATATCTTACAGGTGTATTAAAAAATAAATTATTTACTGTAATTGTAGTGCCAATCTGAGAAGCAGTTTCTTCTTGTTCTAATATTTTACCACCTTCCACTAATATTCTATTTCCGATTTCATCGTTTTCGGTTCTTGATATCATTTCTACATTTGCAATTGCAGCAATACTAGCTAAAGCTTCTCCTCTAAACCCCATTGACTTAACTGTTTCTAAATCATCCGCTTTTCTTATTTTACTAGTAGCATGCCTTTCAAAAGCAAATTCCATATCATCTTTTGAAATTCCGATTCCATTATCAATAATCCTAATCTTACTAATACCACCATTTTGTATTTCAACAGTTATTTTAGTAGCTCCTGCATCAATTGAATTTTCTATTAATTCTTTTACTACAGATGCAGGTCTTTCAATAACTTCTCCAGCTGCAATTTGATTTATTGTTAGTTCATCTAATAATACAATTTTACCCAATTTATTTTCCCCCTTAATTTTAATAAATTATATCATTAAATAAAGATAATTTGTATATAGTTTTAAAAAAAATTAATAAAATAAATTGTAAATTGCAAAAGAAGGTAAAAAGGATATAGGCTCCTTTTTACCTTCTTTTAAACTATATCATTGTTGCTCCTATTATTCCAGCATTATTTTTTAATTCCGCAACTATTATTTTTGGTGCTGATTCTTGATTAAATAATTCTTCCCCTTTTTTTATTCTTTCTTCTAATCTATTAAGTAATATTTCTTTATAATGTGCAAAGCTTCCTCCTATTGATATTACTTCTGGCTCAAATATGTTTATTAAATTTATAATTCCTATTGCTAAGTAATCTATATATGTATTAATTATATTTTCTAATTTTTCATTTTCTTTGTTTTGTATTATAAATTCCTTTATGCTTTTTCCATTTATATTTGGTAGATTAAATTCCTTTTGTATGTTTTCTTTAAATTTTTTCATTGATGCATAACATTCAAAGCATCCTTTTCTTCCGCAATTGCATTGTTTTCCGTCTTTTTCTATTACCATGTGTCCTATTTCAAATCCAGAATATCTTTTAGGTTTTAGTAATTCACCATTAATAAAGACTGCACCTCCGATGCCTGTTCCTAATGTTAAAAATACTGCATCGTTATATTGCTTTAAACTTCCCAATTTCTTTTCTGCTATTGCTGCACATTTCGCATCATTTTGCAAATATACAGGTACATCAAATATTTTCTTAATTTCTTTAGAAATATCTAGATTTTTTATTCCCAAATTTTGTGCTTTTATTATTGTTTCGCCACAAACTGTTCCTGGACTTGCAATTCCAATTGATTCTATTTTACTAATATCTATATTGTTTTCTTTTATTGTTTCTTTTATTAGTTCTATTATTGTATCTACTACTTTAGTCATATCTTCTTTGCAATATGAATAATCTTTTTCGCATTTATATAATAATTCATTATTTTTTTCTATTATACCTATGCCAATATGACTTCCGCCAATATCAATACCTATTTTCATTTTTAGCTCCTTATTGAATTGTAGTTTGTGTTATGTTTGGAGAATTCAGGACAGTCCCAAAAATCCCCAAATTTGGTGATTTTTAGGGACAGTCCCTAGAATTCCCCTAACACAAACAACAATTTATAGATATGCTGAGAATAACCATGTTCCCATGTATATTTGTATCATTGGTACTAATACTACTACTGTTACAAATATTAATAATATACCTACTATTACGTATACAATTTGTGGTAATACTTTCATGATTTTTGTCATTATATTGTCAATATCTATTTCCATATATTCTAATAGTTTTTCCATCATTTCTGCTAAGTCTGTTTGCATTCCTATTCTTAACATCTCTGTTATCATAGGACTTGATAATCCCGATTTTTCAAATGGTTCTACCCAACTTTGTCCAACTAATATATTGTTAATTGATGATTCTATTAGTGATAGCATAACTACATTATTAGCTATACTTTTACTCGTTTCAAGTGCATCTTGTATTCTCATACCATTTTTTATATTTAATAATATTGCTCTTATTAATCTTGAAAAATCAATAGCATAAATTAATGGTCCAAATACTGGCATTCTGTATTTAAAGTTATCATATCTATATTTGCCTTCTGGGGTTTTTACATATATATATAAACCTATTAAAGCCACAAGGATTATAAATGTTGGTATGTACCAGAATTGCATAAACTTTTCTAATACGCCCTTAAACCATAATGTTATTGCAGGTAATTGATCTGTACTTCCAACCTGATTAAGTACATTTTCAATAGCAGGAATTGCAACAAGTGTACCAATAATTAATAATGCTAATAATCCTATAAATTGTATAATATTTGGAACTAAAATACTCCTTATTTTTCTATTTAAAGCATCTGTTTCATCTAAGTATTGTACTGCTTGTTCTAATGCTCTAGTTAATGAACCAGATAATTCTCCTACTTTTATCATGTTTATGTATATTGGTGGAAATACACCTGTATAGTATTCCATTGTAGTATACATGTTTTCACCAGCTTCAACTCCTAACAGAATATCTTCAATTATAGCTTTAAATGATGGATTTTCTGTAGTTTCTACAATAGTTGATAATGCATGTATGTTATTAAAATTAGCTTTTTTTAGTAAATAGAAATCTTGTGTAAAAATAACAATATCTCTATTGGTTATTTTTAAATTTGTAAATAGAATTCTTTTAGCTTTTTCTTTAAAAGTCTCATTTTGTAATTGAGCATTTCTTTGTCTCATTGTCTTAAGAACACTATCATCGGTTTCTTTATTTCTTTTATGTTTTTTTCTAATTTTACTTGCTCTATTACTCATCTGTATTTGAGTAACTTTAATAGGCATAAATCCATTCTTTTTTAATTTTCTTTGCAGAATGAATCTATTTATTTCTTCTACCCTATTTCTAATTACTTGTCCATTTCTATCTACGGCTTTGTATAAATATAAAGGCATTACAATATCCTCCATTCTTTTTGTATTTTATTTATCCTCTTTTTATTTTCATTTGCATAATGGTTCTGTTTAATGTTTCGATATTCTTTTCTTCTATTTGCGCTTTGGCTTGTTCTAATGTTATTTTTTCATCAACAAATACTTTTGCAATTGAGTTAATAAGACTAATATTTCCTTTATCTATACCACTTTGCATTGCATCTTCTAACTCAGAAACACTAAATTTTTCTTTTCTAATACAACCTGCTACTACATTGTCTACTACCATAACTTCAGGTATCATTACAAGTTTTCCATCTACACCTTTTAAAAGTCTTTGTGATACAACTAATTTTAATAAAGATGACATTAAATATTTTATACTTGCTTGGTCTCTTACTTCGTAAAAATTTATCATTCTATCAATTGTTTCTGCACAAGATTTTGTATGTAATGTACCAATTACTAAGTGTCCAGATTCTGCCATATCTATGGCAGCTTCCATTGTTTCTTTATCTCTTATCTCTCCAATTACTAGAATGTCACAGTCTTCTCTTAGTGAGTTTTTAACACCATCTCTAAAGTTATCTATGTCTCCACCTTTTCCTACTTCTTTTTGTACTATTACTGATTTTTTGCATGTATGTTTATATTCTATTGGTTTTTCTAATGTTAAAATCTTTTTATTTTGTGTTTCGTTTATCTCATTTATCAATGCATTTAATGTTGTAGTTTTTCCAGAGTTTGTTTTTCCAGTTACTAATATTAATCCTTGTGGTTGATATGTCATACGTCTTACTATATCTGGAACACCTAATTCATCAAATTTAGGTAGTGTATTTTTTATAATTCTTAATGTAAATATTGGCTTATCATCAGATGATGATATGTTTATTCTTAATCTAATATTCTTATATTCAAGTGATGTGTCTAATCTTTTTGTGGCTTTATATATTTCATCTTTATCTACATTAGCTTTTAAAATATAATCATAAGCTTGATACAACTCATTTTCTTCAATTACATCTTCATCCTCTAATTCTATTAAATCTCTTGATACTCTTAGTATAGGTTTTAAACCATATATTAAATGTACATCTGAAGCATCTTCTTCAATTGCTTTATCTAGTATTTTATTTATATTTAACATTTTTTCCTCCTTAATATATTCTAAAATATTACTAATTTTCTATCTATTTCTTGTAAATTTGTAATACCATCTAAAACTTTGTTTATTCCATCTACTAATAATGGTTTATAATCACTATTTAATGCTTTATTTCTAATTTCTATTGTTGAGGCATCTTTTACTATTAGTTCTCTTATATCATCATTAATTGATAATACTTCAAATATACCTATTCTATCATAGTATCCGCTATTATTACATTCTTTGCATCCTACTGCATCATATGTGTATTTGCCTTCTAAATCAAACTTTGTATTATATTTTTCTCCAATCTGATTAATTAGTTTTTTTTCATCATCTGTAAATTCTCTCTTTTTAGCACATTTTTTACATAGTTTTCTTACTAATCTTTGAGATACTAATGTTCCTACCGTACTTGAAATATCGTAATTTGATATTCCCATTTTTCTAAGTCTTGTAATAACTTCTATTGAATCTATTGTATGTATTGTTGATAGTACATAGTGTCCAGTTTGTCCTGCCTGAAACGCTATTTCTGCAGTTTCTGTATCTCTTATCTCTCCAAGTAGAATTATATCTGGGTCTTGTCTTAAAACTGTTCTTAATGAATCGGCAAATCTTAGTTTTTCATCTATTTCTATTTGATTTAATCCTGGGATACGAATTTCTACTGGGTCTTCGATTGTTGTAATATTTATTTGTGGTCTATCCAGATAATCTATTATACTGTACAATGTAGTTGTTTTTCCTTCACCTGTTGGTGCTGCAATTATTGTAATACTATTTCTTTTATTAAAACTAGATTTTATCGTTTTATCGTCATGTGGGAATCCTAATTCTCCAAGACCTCTAATATTAAGATTTCTTTTGAGTAATCTTAAAACAAATTTTTCTCCATAAATATTCTTCTGTGACGATACACGAATGTTGTAATCTGGATATAAAACGATTCTACCATCTTGTGATTCTTGCTTTTCTTGATACATATTAGAAATTGCTTTTAATCTTCCTATAATTTGAGATTGCTTTTCTTTAGGTATTTTAGTAGCATTTACTAACTCTCCATCAATTCTATATCTTACTCTTACTGAATTTTCTAATGGCTCTATATGTATATCACTTGCTCTTTTTTTAATAGCAGTTTTTATAATTGAATCAATTAGACCTGCTGTGTCAGCATTTGAATTTATATCATCTGCTGCTGTTCCTTCTAGTGACTCTAATATATCATCTATATTTTTTTCGAATGTAATATATTTTTCCATTATAAGACCTTTATTTAAAAGTATTAGTCTAACAGTATCTACAGCTCTTTTATTTAATGTGTCAGAAAAACATACTTTTATTTTATTACCCGAAATTTCAAAAGGAATTGCTTTATTTTGTTTTGCAACATCAATTGAGATATAGTCTAAAACATTTAAATTAATATCGTTTTGAGTTAATATAATAGACTTTTCATCCAAAATGTCTCCTAATGCTTTTATAAGTGTATATTCTTCACATAAACCTAATTTGTTTATTACTTCTATTATCTTCAATCCAGGATTATCTCTTTGATAATCTAATGCTTTGTTTATATCTTCTTCGCTAATTATTCCTCTTCTAACTAATTCTATGCCTATTGGTCCTCTTCTTTTGATTTCCATATTGTATTTCCTCCTTTAAATATGCTACAGTTGATTTGTCTTTTATATTGGATAAAAGTTCAATATATAATAATTATAATATATTTTTCTTTTTTTTTGTATATGTTTTATATTATTACATAAAATTACCAATTTTTTAGTTGTTTAAAGGGTAAACCTTATTTAGATCTGAATATGCATTTTGTTTATTGTCTGTTGTCCATACTCCTGTTAGATTATTACTGTCTTTTGAAAAATCGCTTAATATAGTGTACGAACTATCAATTGGAGTTATTTTAGTGTATCCTTCTACTGTATTAACATAATTGTTACTATCGCTAAATAAAAATTCTAAACTATTATTGCTACTGTTGTATGCATATCTAGGAATCCAAGCGTAAATTTTTTCATCATTTGATAAATTCTTTGTATCTATCTGCTTGCCTACTTCTAACTCTCTAGTTGTTTCTAAAACTAAAGCCCAATTACCAGACTCATAATTATACCACGAGTCATCATCTAAGTTTGATATTTTCCATACATTATCTACTTTTTTTATTGGATATATTCTGTGCCCATCTTGTACAGATAATTTAGATAAATCTGGTGCATTTGGAGTTGTTAAATTTTCTCTAGTTTTTATCTTTTTCATTTCTAATTTTTGTTCTTTATTTCCTAATTTGTATGATACAGTCATTTTTACTTCTTGTACTAAATCCAGTTTATCAGAATTTCCTTCTTGATCTTTATATTTACTAATTGCTATTTCTGCTTTATACGGTGTATCTATATTTTCACCTTCATCTATCATTTTTACTTGTGGTTTATTTTTAACTGTATTTCCATCACTTTCATAATAATATTTATTATTAAAATATTCAATTAACTTCTCTTTTGTAATATCATCATAATATGTTTTATCTATATATTCGAACACATCAACTATATAATTTGTTGCCTGGCTCATTCTTTTTACAGAAGTACTAGATAAATATATATTATATGAAATTGTAGCAATCAAACCTGCAAATAATGCAATTATCATAACCGCAATTAAAGCATCACTAGCCCCTATTCCTTTTTGTTCTGTTAATTTTTTGATTTTCATCTATTTTACTCCTTAGAAAATAAAATTTTGTAGTATCAACATTCCTATATTAATAAAACACAAGTAAAATCCTATTGCTATATTTTGATTTTTTGTTTCTATTATTTCTTTATTATTATTTATTGTCATTTGTTTTATTGCTGTTAATAATAATGTAATAATTATGCTTATAATTACTAATTCTTCTTTTATAAATATTGGTATGTATGAGCAAAGTGTTAAAATTTGTATTGGATAAAGCTCTGTGCCCTTTTTCTTTAAGTTTATAGTATTTATTAAAATAAGAATAAGCATTGCACATAAATATATCACATATCTATATATACTAACTCCTAATATATATAAATATATTATATATATTGTTTCTACAATTAAACCAAATAATAATACAGAATTTGATACATAGTGATTTTCTTTTTCAATTCCACCTATAATAAATAGACAGCTAATAAACAAAATACCAAATACACCATATATCAACTTTTCTATTTGTAATTCATATATGTTTATTTTTAAAGATATGGCAAATAAAAGGAATACTATCCCAGAAAAAATTTCTAATATTATATATCTTGGTCTTATTTTTTCTTTGCAATATCTACACTTTCCACCAAGCCCTATATAACTGAAAATTGGTATTAAATCTAATATTCCAAGTTTATGATTACATTTTGGACAATAAGATCTTCCATGTGTAATGCTTTGTTTAATTGGTATTCTGTATATAGCAAGCGAAAAAAAACTTCCAAAAAAACTTCCCATAACAAAAATTAAAAAATATATAATAATCTCCAAAATCTACCCCTCTTATAGTAATGTAGGCATATACATTATATTTTTAATGCATATGCCTATTATGCAAATATTATTATTATCTTATATAAAATAACTAAATAACATTATTAATCTGCTTGAACAAATTCATTAAAGTTGTTGTAAACTTTATTGTTTATATTAACTTCTTCATCAGCTAAATTTTGTTCATTTAATATTGCATTATTTGTATCTTTTGCAGCTTCTTTTGCTTTAGAAAATAATCCTCCATTTAATGCTATTGTTACAGAAACAGCAACTAAAATTAACATTACTATGATTGTAATAACTAAAGCTATTAATGTAATACCTTTTTGTTCTTTCATCCTTTGTTTCCCTCCTTTTTTTAATATTTATATATTATTTAAAATAAATAATATCAATAGTTTTTACCTGGTGTAGTCATATACACCTCTTTATTTTCTGTAGAATTGTTGCTTTCACTATTATTGCTACTACCTGCTGTTGAATTATTCGAATTGCTGTTATTATTTGTTGTAGTACTGTTAGAATTATTGCTATTGTTATCTGTTGTTGTACTAGAATTATTACTGTTATCTTTACTGTCTCCAGTAGTGCTTGATGAATTGTTTGCATCTTGTGTATCATAATTTGCAAATGGATTTGCTTTTCCTTTATCATATTCATTTGTAGATTCATACACATCTAAGTCTGTACTATCTATATAACATGTTTTTACAATAGTTTCTTCTTTTGTAGAATCTTTTAATTCTTTTTGTATGTCTTCTGGCAATGTGTATGCTTGTATTTCTAAAGGTATTGTTTTACTAGTTGGGTTGTATTCATAAAATATTATTGCCATTACTAAAGCAATAGCTACTAATAGTAAAATAACTATTCCTATTTCTTTAATTATTGATTTAGCCATCATAACCTCCATTATTAATCTAAAGTAATTCCAACATTTTCTACAGTGAATTTAGCTTGAAGTGTTATTCCATCACCAGTACCAGTAGATTGTGTATTATTAGTATTTGTATTTGAGTTGCTATTTTGTTGCTGTGTATCTGATGAATTGTTGTCACTGTTTTGAGAATTATCTAAAACATTATTATAATTATTTGTGTCTGTTTCTGAATCTGTTCTTTCTGTAGGTGTGCTAGATAGAATTCCTGATGAAATTTGAAAATCTTTAATTTCAAAATTCAACTCTTCGTCATTTTCTATATCATATATATAATCTGTAATACTTGTATATGCACCGTTTAATGTAAATTGCAAATCATATACATCTTCACTTTGTGTAGATACTAAGTCTAAATTTAATGATTTTACACCTCTGTCTTTTCTATAATTTCCTAGTATTGTCCATAAGTAATGTATTTTATATGTCTTTACTTGAACAGTTCCAATTGAATCTTGTTTTTTGCTATTTGCGGTTTTATTATCATAATCTTGCTTACTTATTTTTAATTTTTTAATAGCTTCATCTATTCCTTCAACTTCTGAAGGATAAGTTACAGCTGAAATTTCTTTTGCCTCGTTTAATTTTTTTTCTAAATCGTCATTTGCTGCTTTTACAGATTTAAGACCTTTTATGTTTAAAAAGTCTACTCCTGTTGAAAGGCTAAAATAAGTTAAGATTAATAATAATAAAATTAAAACTGATATTAATAACTTTTTCACAATATTCTCCTTTTTTGTTTAATGTTAATATGGTAAATTACCTTCTATAGTAACTAATATATACTCACCTTGTCTAGTTCCAGATGTTGCTGTTACATCAGTTAAAATATTTTCATTTTTAATTTTTGCAATAAAATATCCTAATTGTTCATATTCTCTTGACTGAGCTTCCATTTTTATTTGTTTTCCTGTTGTATTTTGTATTGATAATAATTGTACTTCTTTTGGTATATTAAACATTATTTCTGTTAAGAAATTAGGTATAACATTCTTTTTCTTGTAGCTTTCTGTGAGTTGGTTATTTGCATCTTCTATTTTTTGAATCAATTCATCGTATTTATTTGTTCTTTCTTGAATAAGTTTTGTGTTATTTGTTATATCCGATAATTTCTGTTGTGAATCTGTAATAAATGCTTGTACTTCTGTGTCTTTTTTATTAATTCTATCTATAATAATATTTGAAAACACAGCATAAACTATAATTAAAATTAGTATTCCTACAGCAGATCGAATCAGATTTTTTTCTATAACATCTAGTGGTTTTTTAAAATCTGATTTAAACATATCTGTTATTTTATTCATAACATTTGAACCAGATTTGTTTTTATTTGATGATTTACCAATTTCTATATTAAATAAATCTTTTATCGATTCCGTAGCGCTCTTTTTTCTAAAGTTTATCTCTTTGTATCCTACACCTAATCCTTGTAACGCTAAAGCTATACCTGAATTTACTTCTATATAATCTTTTATATTTAATTTTATATTTGATTTTTGAACAAAAAATGGTGCTAGAATTTCGCATTTCATGTTAGCAAAATTCTCTTGAAAGTATAAGTCAATATTATTAATTGATGCTGCTAATCCTGTTATATATATTTCATCTACACTAATTGGCGTATTTGAAATTATCTTTTGCAATTTTTCTATTATTTTATATAATACTGGCATTATATCTTCCATATATTCATTTTCTTCTATTTGAAGATTTTTTCCTTGAGAAGTATATATTGTTGTATTCTTGCAAATTTCGTATGCTTTTGCATAAGAATTTTCTTTCATAATTATGTTCTCAAAGATTTCTTTCATTCCTTCTTCTATTTTCTCTATCCTATGGACTTTTCCTTCCACAATAAAAGTAACAGAAGTATCATTTTCTATATTAACTATAACTTTATTTTTTCTATCTGTATTTGCAATTAAATTTGTAATACTAATTGGTAATGGAGTTATAGCATTTACTTTAAAGCCAGATAACACTTGAAGTTTTTCTAATAGTTCTGACTTTTCTGTATATGCATATACACCAGTAACTTTGTCTTTATCATTTAAATCTGATACTAATAAATTTCTAAATTCTAAAGCATTACTGTTTTTATGATTTTCATTACAAAAATACTCAAATTCAGTTTTTACTGCTTTATCTAAATCCTTTTGACTAAGCAAACTAAAAAGTTCGGCATAAGTGTATTTTTCATCTGATAAGTTAGTGCTAATTGGTGTTTTATAACTATATGTTTCACTTACTATTTGTTTAACTGTTTCATCAATATTATCGAAAAATTTTATTCCATATGATTCAACTTTGAAATTATCTCGCTCTTTAGAAACTTTTGCATATTTAATTATATTGTTTTCTATATATAATCCTAAACAACTTGGCATTATTCTCTCCTTATTTTTTTAGTTGTTATTTATATTTTTAATTTTTTATTTTTTTTAATACTTGAATTTTTATCTTAATTTAACAAATTATTCTAATATAAGATTTTTTTCACTAATATTTTATATTAATCAAACTAAAAGTCAATGCTTTTAATATAAATGTAATTGAAATGTAATGTAAATGTAATAAATGTTTTATTTTTCTTTTTGTATATTTTTAGCAGTTTTGGAAAATATAAAAATATTAAATTAATTAGAGCAAAATGCTCGAATGGAGGTTTTATATTATGACAGTTGAAAAACATTTAAAATTAACTGGAGTATCAGATGTTTCTTGGAAGGATGCTATAAATAAAACTATTGCTGAAGCATCTAAAAGTATTGACTATATCTCATCTGTTATGGTTCTTGAGCAAAAAGCTAAAATAGATGGAAATAAGATAGTTGAATACTATTCTACAATTGATTTATCTTTTAATATTGATGACACAAGAGATAATAGAAAGGAGAATTAGTGATGAAACCAATCAACACGCAAAAAGAATATCAAGAATATGTAAATCAAAAATCACCTAATTCGCCAATAATTAAAAATTGTTTTAATGCCTTTTGGGTTGGTGGATTAATTTGTACTATTGGTCAATTTATAATGGAAATTTGTAAATATAGAGGTTTAGATAACGAAATAAGCGCAACTATAACTTCAATTATATTAATATTTTTAAGTGCCTTTTTAACAGCTCTTAATATATTTAATAAAATTGGTAAATTTGCAGGTGCAGGTTCGCTGGTTCCTATAACTGGTTTTGCAAATTCAATTGTATCCCCTGCTATGGAATATAAATCAGAAGGATATGTTATGGGAGTTGGAGCAAAAATGTTTACTGTTGCAGGTCCTGTACTTGTTTATGGTATTTCTGCATCTATTCTTGTAGGAATAGTGTATTTAATTTTTAATACACAAACATTAACGCTAGTTTAATATGTTAATTTTTTATAATGTGTAAATTGTGGTTTGTAGTATTGAATTTATTTAGGTATTTCTCTTGGAAACGGGTCGCCGAAGGCGGCGACCCCTACAAATATTAACGTGTATTGTAGGGGACGCACCCCTGGGCGTCCCGCCCTCAAAATTTTTTATTCTACAAACTACAATTTAACAGAAGGGAGATTTTATGCAAAAAATAGGATCACAAAGTATTAAATTTGATAATCCAATAACAATACTGGAAACTGCATCTATTGTTGGTCCAAAAGAAGCTGAAGGACCTATGGCAGAGTATTTTGATAAATGTTTAGAAGATGAATTTTGGGGAGAAAAAACTTGGGAAAAAGCAGAAAGTAAAATTATAAGAGAAGCTGTAAACTCAAGTATTATTAAATCAAAGCTTCCTGCAGATAAAATAGATTATTGTTTTGCAGGAGATTTACTAAATCAATGTATATCTTCTAGCTTTGGTTTAAGAGAACTAAATGTTCCCTTTTTTGGAATATTTGGAGCTTGTTCAACATTTGTAGAAGCTCTAAGTCTGGCATCTGTTTTTATAGATGGTGGTGGAGCAGAAAATATTATAGCAGCTGCATCTAGTCATTTTTGTAGTGCAGAAAAACAATTTAGATTTCCTTTGGAACTTGGAAATCAAAGACCACCTTCTTCGCAATGGACTGTAACTGGAGCAGGTTCTGCAATAGTTTCAAAAAATGGTAAAGGTCCTTATATAACTAATATAACTACAGGGAAAATTGTAGATATGGGAATAAAAGATGCTAACAATATGGGAGCTGCAATGGCACCCGCATTTGTCGATACACTTTTAACTCATTTTAAAGATACTGGCCGAAATCCAAGTTATTATGATGGCATTTTTTCTGGTGATTTAGGGTATATAGGAAAAGAAATAGCAACTGAGCTATGTCAGACTAAAGGATATAACATTAAAAATAATTATAATGATTGTGGCGTAATGATTTTTGATAAAGAAACACAGGACACACACTCTGGTGGTTCTGGATGTGCATGTTGTGGAACAATTTTCTCAGGATATTTATTCAATCAATTAAAACAGAAAAAATTAAACAAAATACTTCTTATAGCAACTGGTGCACTAACAAATGCTACTTCTAGTCAGCAAGGTGAATCTATACCAGGTATTGCACATGCAATATCAATAGAAAATAAAATTAATTAATAGAAAGAAAGGATTTATATTATGCAAGATTTTTTTAATAATTTAGACTGGATGCAATTTGTACGTTGTTTTGTTGTTGGTGGCTTAATTTGTATTATTGGACAAATTTTAATTGATAAAACTAAACTCACACCTGCTAGAATACTTGTTATTTTTGTTACTACCGGAGCAATACTTCGGAGGGCTTCGGAATATATCAACATATAGTTGATTTTGCAGGAGCAGGAGCAACGGTTCCTTTAACAGGTTTTGGTAACCTTCTTGCAAAAGGTGCTATCCAAAAAGTACAAGAATCCGGCTTAGTTGGAGCATTTACTGGTGGTACAGCAGCAGCTGCTGGTGGAATAGCAGCAGCAGTATTCTTTGGATATATTGCTTCACTTGTTTCAAAACCAAAAATGAAAAAGCAATAAGCTTTTTCATTTTTTTAGCG